>JADGQP010000183.1 GCA_017881705.1 Christensenellaceae bacterium | reverse complement strand
TCTCTCAACTCCTTCACTATTTTAACGTACTAACAGTTAATTATGTTACCAGAAGGAATTATTTTACTTTTATGAAGTATTTCTTGTAAATTCTTTAAGTGTATCAAAAATAGAGATCCATTCACAAGGAACCAAGTCCAGCAACGTTTACGAGTATTCATAGAATGAACCGAAAGAGCGGGCGTAGGCGTACATTATTAAGAACGTATATTCGCATCAATACAAACGCGATTGGACATGGGACTTAATATTTTGAATTCTCTTAATCGAAAATTATGATTCGATGCAACTCATTACGGAAATGAAAGCCACATGGTATACTGAGTGCGAAATGTATTGATATTGAAGAAGTATTCGAAAAATCCCCTTACGTAACCCCTTGCTTGTGACGCTGCGTCATATTGTAGAGTAAGGCTGAGGAGGTGAGATCTATGCCGCAATATACGACCGGTGAACTTGCCAGAGAGTGTAATGTTTCCGTCCGAACGGTGCAATTCTACGATACGAAAGACCTGCTGAAGCCGTCCGAGCTTACGGAGGGCGGGAGGCGGCTGTATTCGGATGATGACCTGGAAAGGCTGCGCTTAATCTGCATGCTCAAGGCGCTCGGGCTTGCGCTTTCATCCATCAAGGGAATACTGGACAGCGAAAATCCAAGCAAAGTTCTGCTGCTGCTGCTGGACGAGCAGGCGCGGCAAATCGGCAATGATATCGAAGACCAGCAGAAGCAGCTGGATTTGATCAAGATCATTCAGGACAGCATCCGCAATACGGATACATTGCCGGTCAATTCCATCAGTGACATAGAACGCATCATGAACAACCAAAAGAAACTGCGTAAAACACACATCACCATGCTGATCGTGGGCCTGATCATGGATGCCATCGAAATCGGAACAGTCATCCTCTGGATTACCCGTGGCCTCTGGCTGCCGTTCGCCATTGGAATGCCCTTTGTGATCCTGCTGGGTGTTCTGATGGTCGGAATGTATTACAGGAACACAGCGTATATCTGTGCGGAGTGCAATGCACACTTCAAGCCGAAGCTGCGGAAATTCATATTTTCCAAGCACACGCCTAAAACGCGGCAGTTGAAGTGCCCCGCATGCGGCCATACCGGATACTGCGTAGAAATCGGCGCAAACGGAAGCGATTTATAAAGTAGCATCCGGATTAGCCATTACACGGATTGCCGCATCTTCTCCTTATCATGCTCGGGAGGGTGCGGCATTACTATGCATCTTCAATCTATAAGGATTGACAGTTTTTTATGTAAGGTAATGCTGTGCGTCGACCCGAGTACCGCTCTAAACAGCACAGAGTCCGGTTCGCAATGAACCGGGCTCTGTGCTGTTCTACAGAATGCTACCCTGTTAAGAATAATTACGACACCGCCAGCATCCTATCCACAGCTCCGTGGAGTTGTCACTAAAAACTCCTGAAACAAGCGTTTCAGGAGCTTTCAAATATTTTCATAATTCTTAGTTATTTTTACCAGGATGGCGGTTAAAACGGTAGTTAAATTCATAATAAGTAGTTGCTCTTATTTTATCGCAAATTGTAGCATAGCGGAGAGAGAAATTACTGCATTTATTACTTCAGTCAACAGCAGAAATTCCGACTGACAAAACGACTGACTGATGTCAGGCAAACATGCAGAATATACAATTTAAAGAGCCTTTCATGAAAAGAAAAACCACCTGAAAGTGTTGATTTCAGGCGGTTTATGTGGTCGAGGTGACAGGATTTGAACCTGCGACCTTTTGGTCCCGAACCAAACGCGCTACCAAACTGCGCTACACCTCGACGAATTGTAAAAAGCTGGAGCCAATAAAGGGACTCGAACCCTTGACCTGCGGTTTACGAAACCGCTGCTCTACCAACTGAGCTATATTGGCGGGTCAGCGAGTGATATTATATCAAAAGGGCGTTTGTTTGTCCAGCCTTTCGGCATAAAACTTTCCTGCGGGCATGCCGCGAATGAACTGCTAACGAATGGCTGAACGCATGCATTCCTCGGCGATAGGCGATCCCTTCATGAGCGTACCCTTTCCTCGGCGATGGGCACCCTTCCCGCGATCGCAGGGGGGATTGATTTTTAGCGGCGTATGCGTTATCATCAGCAGACAACCGCTTAAAGGAGAGAAACCGTTATGTTGGAATATAAGTTTGATACCCAGCTGCTGATCGAGGGTGAAAAACTGTCCGAGGATGCGATCGGCGAATATATCGATACCCACATTGAGGGCGATTGCCGCCTGGTGGTGGGCGATCCGGACCTGATTAAGGTGCACTTTCACACCAACACCCCGTGGAAGGTGCTGGAATACTGCGCTTCGCTGGGCGAGATTTACGATGTAGTCATCGAAAACATGGATCGGCAGGAGAACGGGCTGAAAGGGTAATCCAGCCGCTTCTTGTAGCTGGAGGTGTGTGCTCGCACGACTAACCACCCAATAAAAAATGAGGGGCGACGTACCCAAACTGAAAGTTTGGATAAAATGAAATGCGCTGAGTTCCGTAAAGGAACGTGGCGCTTTTTCAAATGCGTTTTTGCAGTGGGGGCGCTTTTACGACGGTTCCGCCACCAGCGCGCGGCCTTTACCCATTACCGTAAGCGCTGGGCAGTTCGCTGGCAGCAGCGCGCTGTCGCCGGGTGCAAGGGAGAGGCGACCGAAGGGCCAGGCAAGCGATAACGCGTCCAGCGCGGTGAAGATTCGGAAACTCGCGGGGTGGGGCGCAAGCGTCGCTTTGTCCAAAACACACAGGCAGCCAAGTGTAAACGCGGGCACGGCCAGCACCGTGTGCAGCCCTGCCTGATCCGCGCCTGGTAGGCGCGTGCTCAGGCCACGCAAACCGGGGTTAACGACCTCCAGGGATTTTTCTGCGTGCAGTGCGCGCTCCTGACCCTGCGCGTTCTTGCGGCCATAATCCCACATGCGGTAGGTCACATCGCTGGATTGTTGAATTTCGTACAGTGTAATCCCGCCGCCGATGGCATGCGCCATGCCCGCCGGCATGTACAGCACGTCCCCCGCTGTAACGGGCACGGCGTTTAAAAACGGTTCCACATCGCCGCCGGTATGCAGCGCGTTAGCAAGCGCCTGCAGCGTTACGCCGTCCTTGAACCCATAGCTAAGCGACGCGCCCGCCTGTGCATCAAGGATGACCCACGCTTCGGTTTTGCCCAGTTTGCCTTCGTACTGAAGGGCGTAAGCATCGTCGGGGTGCACCTGCACGCTCAGGCTGGTTTGCGCGTTCAGCAGTTTTAAAAGCAACGGGAAGGGCGTGGTGTGACCCGCGCCGGCCAGCTTTTCGCCGGAGCGCGCAAGCAATGCGGGCAGCGTTTCACCCCGGTCGCTTACGCTTTCCAGCCCGGGGACGCAGCTTACTTCCAGCGCTTCGCCGGTGTGCGCGTCGGGGATATCCCGCCCGTATAGGGTCTTTAACGCCTCGCCGCCCCACGGGGTCTCCTCCCCGAAACGGTATGCGGGGCGCATATGGAGGGGCAACAGCGGGCAATTGTCTGTCAGCGGCGCTTCAAAACAATGGAAATCGTCCGGATAACCCTCGAAACGGAAGGTGCCCGCCTCACGAACGGTAGCCGAGGCAAATAGCCGCAGCGCACGCGTGTTTTGCGTGTACGTATCCACGCGCAGGCAATCGCAGCCAAGCCGCAAACCCTCGGCTTTGGCGAAGTCCACAGCCGCGCGGGCGTAGCCCTTGCCGTTGCTTTCCGGCCGCAGCGCGATACGGTGCAGGCATACGGGCGCCACGCCGAACTGCCAGGGCACGTCGTTGTACTCCGGCCCCTGCTCCACACACAGCGCGAAAGCGGCTACCAGTTCGTTATTCACATCCAGGCAGTACAGCCGACCGAGGCGTATGTCCTCGGCCAGAATTGCCTCGCTGGGGTAACGGCCCCACGACCACTGCATAAGCCCGCGCGCGTGCATATCGTCGATAGCGGCCGTAAACAGCGCGCACACATCGGAGAGCTGGCTCGCCTGCACATGTGCAAACGTCATGAAGTAAAATCCTCCGTATACATAGAGTACAGGTGGTAATACAGACCGCCTTTGGCCATCAGTTCCTGGTGGGTGCCCTGTTCTTCCACCCCGTTTTCGGTCAGCACCCAGATCACGGTGGCGTTGTGGATGGTGGTTAGCCTGTGGGCAATGGTAAAGGTGGTGCGGCCCGCGGAGAGCTTTTCCAGCGATTGCTGCACCAGGCGCTCGCTTTCGTTGTCCAGCGCGCTGGTCGCTTCGTCCAGGATCAGGATGGGCGGGTTTTTTAGAAACACACGCGCGATGGAGATGCGCTGCTTCTGTCCGCCGGACAGCATTACCCCGCGTTCACCCACGAATGCATCGTACGCTTGAGGCAGGGCGCGGATAAACGCATCCGCTCCGGCCAGTTCCGCGGCGTGCGTCACCTGTTCCCGCGTGGCGCCGGGCAGGCCGTAGGCGATGTTTTCAAACACGGTGCCGCTGAACATGTACACGTCCTGCTGAACCATGCCGATGTTTTCGCGCAGGCTTCGCTGGGTAAGGGTGGTAACATCCTTGCCGTCGATGAGGATACGCCCAGCGGACAGGTTGTAAAAGCGGGGGATCAGGTTACACAGCGTGGTTTTGCCGCCGCCGCTGGGACCCACCAGCGCCACGCGTTCGCCCGCGTTCACGTGCAGGTTCAGGTCATTTAACACAAAGTGCTCGTCGTCCCCGTAATGGAAGCTCACATGCGAGAACGTCACGTCCCCGCGCACGTCGGTCAGTTCCTTTGCGTCGGGCGCGTCCTGAATGTCGGGCTGTTCGTCCATGATGTGGCAGAAGCGCTCAATGCTGGTCATGCCGTTTTGGAACTGTTCGGTAAACTCTACGATGCGGCGGATGGAGGTAAGCAGGGTGCTTACGAAGAGCAGGTAGGCGATATAGTCCGCCGTGGTGATGAGACCCCGCATTAAAAACAGCGCGCCCGCCACCACCACCACGATGTACATCAGCCCATCGAACACGCGCGTGGTGGTGGCAAAGCCGGCCATGTACAGGTACGCCTTGCGTTTTATGCGCACGAAGTCTTCATTCCCGCGCCCGAATTTCTCAATTTCCAAAGGTTCGTTGGCGAAACTTTTCACCACGCGGATGCCCAGCAGGCTGTCCTCCACCTGGGCGTTGATCTCTCCCAGCTGATGGCGGCGTGCCTGGAACGCCTGGCGCATTTTCTTGTTGAAATAACGGGTGCATATCAACATGGCTGGCAGCACCAGGAAGATGATTACCGTCAGCGTCGGGTTGATCCCGAAAAGAATGAGAAACGACACGGTAATTTTGATGCCCGCGATAAAAAACTCTTCGGGGCAATGGTGCGCGAACTCTGTGACCTCAAACAGGTCGTTGGTAATGCGGCTCATGATCTGCCCGACCTTGGCAGTGCTGTAATAGGCAAAGCCAAGCGTTTGCAGGTGCTTAAACAGGTCGCCGCGCATGTCGCGCTCGATCCACGTGCCCATAATATGCCCCTGCGCGGCCATATAGTAGTTAGCGCCCGCGTCGATCACGCGAAGTGCCAGGTATAAAAGCCCTATGCGCAGTATATATGCTACGGTAAGCGCGGCGATATTGTCCGTGGCCAGTTGGGTGATGTTGCGCACAATCAGCGGCAGCGCGATGTCGCACAGGGTGGTCAGTGACGCGCAAAACAGATCCAACACCAGTACGGGAAGATATTTTTTGTAATAAGGGGAAAAACGTTTCATGAGAACCGATGTTTTCATGGTGCGAATCTCAGGTTGTTCCATAAACGCTCCTCGGGCACTCCGCGGCGGGATAGTCCAGGCGCGGAGATGTTTTTAAAAACTGGATGTTTTAAACCGACGGATTATTGCGCGGTGCCCTGCATCAGCGACGCTTGTTTAATCAGCGAAGCAAGCTCGCCTGTATGCTGCGCCGGGCAGCGGATGGCGTACACAGCCTCCGAGCCGCGCGCGACCAGGCAGGCTTGTGCGTCGGTGTCCATACGCACGGCGTCCATGCCTGCCAGGGTATAAAGCTGATTCACATTCAGGCTGTAGTTGGCATCTTTCAGCAATTCCACCGCCGCCGTGGGCCGAATGCTGTCCACAATCAGCACGGAACCATCCGAAAAAGCGTATTGCAGCGTTAACCGGCGGGCATAACCCCCGCGAAACGCCGTATCAAACAGCGTGGCTTTTTGTAAGGTAAGGTCGCCGGAATACAGCGCCAGTACGGGCTTGCCGAAATTGGCGGCTAGCAGGTTCAAATCGGCGTCGCTGGAGGCTTGTGTGGCGGCGATTGGCACGCGGATGGTTTCCTCCTGGCTCACGTTCTGCGCGGTCAGCTGGTCATCCTCCCCGGGCTCGCCCATCAGTAAAAAAATATAGGCGATCGACAGCGCCAGGATAATCCCAAGCACGGCCAGCGCGCGTTTCAGCACGCGCTTCCATCGGGACGGCGCGGCGGTCGGCAGTGTGTCGGTCACAGGGCTTTGCTTGGGTAAAATATCACGGTGAACCGGCGCTGCGGCCGGCGGCTTGCGGGGAGGCGCCTGCGAAGGCATATCGGCCGGCGGCCGGCGCTGCCCGCCCTGTGCCCCCCCTTGAGCGAAATAACGGCGAATCTGCAAAAAAACCTCCTGCGGGGCGACCCCGCGTTGCTTAAAAAGGTTTGGCTATTATAGTTTCACACCGCGCTCGGCCAACGCTTCTTCAAGCCAGCGCGTTTCGTTGCCAATCTGCTGGGTGAAAGCCAAGTAGAAAGCGTGTGTCAGCAACGCGCGCTGTTCGTCGGTCAGCTGCGCGTCGGTGCTCATCCCCTGTAGCATATGCGCCACGGGGGCGGCCAGGTATTTAGACGCGTGGCTGTCCAGCCCGAACCCGAAGAAGCGGTGCATGTACAGGTTGTTTCCGCGCAGAAACAGCTCGATAAACTGTGCGCTCAGGCGCGTAAGGTAACGCGACAGAAACGCGGCTGGGTCCGGAGCCAACGCAAGGCAGCGATCCAGATCGGGATGGTGGAACAGCTCCTGCCGCATATCGTCGCACGTCTGAGCGGAAAACGTTTGCGGCTCCAGGTACAGGTTGAGCAGATAGCTCTTGATTACGGAAAAATCCAGCTTGTGCTTATCGCGCT
>JADGQP010000182.1 GCA_017881705.1 Christensenellaceae bacterium | reverse complement strand
CGGTTGAGGCCCAATTCCCGCATCAGACGGTACAGCGCGAAAACGCCCGCCATAAACCAAAGCCACGTATACGCGTGCCACAGCAGGGTCATTGTGTCCGGCTGTGTGCTTGCCAGCTGGAGAATCGTCTGTTCGGCGGGCTCGTCGCTGGGCAGGCCGTAATCCCCGCACGCAAGCAGACCCGCAAACGTCAGAACCGCAAAGAACAGCGCCGTCGCAAGCGTGGCGTGCTTTTGCACGCGCTTTAGGGCACTCATGCGCCCTCCCTGACGGCGTCCGCAGGTATGCGCTCGTCTTCCCGCCCGTTGATCTGCACCGTGGTGTAAATGGCGCAGATTGTTACACCGAAACTATCGGTTTGCGCCACGATCTGCATGGAGGCGGTCGGCTGCCAGTTGCCAAGCGTTGCGTAGGTCGTGTTGGAAAGCACGTATTCCGCCGTCGGATCACCGGTTTCAAGAACTTCCAGATGGGCTTGTTCCTGCGTGCTCAGCAGTTTCCAGGCGTTTTCCAGCCCAGTCTGCGACCAGTGTTCCGCCCCCGAAACGGTCACGGTTTGGCCAACGTCCAACCTGCTGATCAACTTGCGCAGGGTGGGCAGTACTGATACGTTCCAGTAATCCAATTCCAGATAGGCGCCCAAGTTCTTGCCCGAGGTAAACACGTTATAGTAGGTATATTGGTTGGGCTGAGAAAGCGCGATCTGCGCCCCGCTGAGTACCATACACAGAGCCAGCAGAGCCGCCCCGACGCGGCGCGGCGCGAGGGAGGGAAGCGCCCGCAACCGGTTATAAGCGCATTGCAAGCCGTAACCGGCCAGCGCCAACATCGGCCCGTACAGAAAATACAGATGCCGCCAGCCGTTATACAGGTTCGGATGGATGACAAGGATGGAAACAAACGGGATTAGCCATAACAGTGTGCACAGCACAAGCCCGGCGGAAACGTCGTTTCCGAGTGGGCGAGCGTGACGGCGGAATATGCGTCCCAGGGCGAATACCTGCCCCACGGCGATCAGGCACAATAGCCAGATCGGGGTGGTGACCAGGATCATATATGGCAGATAATACCAGGGCAGGTTGGCATGCCGCAGGTTGAAAACCGTACCACGGAAAAGCACGTCGTTAAGCCAGCGCTCAAAATGGACGGCACTGCTCAGCGTTTGTACAAGGTAGTTCATCGGGTCGCCCCACATGGTCGGCGTAAGCAGGGCGTAGAACAATGCGTAGGTGAGTAGTGTGTATAGCCCGATCATCCACATGCGAAGCGTCATGCGCCGAGCCGCGAACTGACGAAGCAGCACGAACAGCGCGCACAGTCCCCATATGAAAAGGCCGACAATCTTGGTGTTCGTTGCGGCCGCGCCTGCCAGCGAGAACAGCGCGCCCCGAAGAAAGGTCGGCCTTGCCATCAGCCGCAGCGCAAACCAAAGAGTTACCAGCGTCAGCGCAAGCAGTACCAGATCTTTATTGTTATAATGCCCTTCGGCAAACATTCTTGGGGATAAAACAAAAAACAGGGTGGTGACGGTGCTCATCGCGCGGGAAAGGCCAAAATGACGGACGATGTTCCAAAGCGCGATCGCCCCTGCCATGAACCACAGCCAGGTATAGGCGTGCCAGAGCACCATGCGGGAAGCCTCGGAAATCGACCGGTTGTTGACCAGCCCCAGCAGGGGATAATAGGCGCACTCGCCGTGATCCTGCTCGGTGCTGTTGGCAATCAACTCCCCGACGGGGCGAACAATGTCGGACTGCAGAGCGTAATGTACATCCAGCCCCAGCGCCTGTGCGTACTGGTTGCCGTTCATGCGCAGGATGTCCATTTCCCAGGGCTCGTCCCACGGCTGGCCGTAATCCGCGCTGGTCAGAACACCCAAAGCCGTAAGCGCAATAAAGAAAAGCGCTACAAACCAAGCGGAATACCGGCTAAGGCGTAACGGCTTTTGCAAACCCATCCCCGCTTTCAGGTTGACTGCGAAAAAAACCGGCGTTTCAGGCGACAGCCGCGCTGTCCGGCGTAAGCGCCGGACAAACGCCGACTTCCCGCGTAAGCTCCCAGGTGAGTATGATAAGCAGCGCCAGATTGAACGCCCCGCCCAGTTGGAGGCTCATAATCGGGTGCGCGTACAGGTACTGGCAATAAGCACTCAGCGTGGGTGCGAGGCCCAATAATACCCAGGCATATCCGCGCGGCCGGCCGGCTGCTACCGCCCAAAGCAGTAGCAATACGTCCCCGGCCATACCGTAGCGTTCATGCATCCTCGGTAGGAAAAACAGGCAGGCCAGCACGCACCAGGCACCAAGCAGCAGCATCGCCCTGTCGGAAAGCGCCTTTCGCCCGGCGATCAGCCATGCAGCCATACCGCCCAGCGAACCCAATGCCAACACCAGCCCCAGGCGCTGCCAAAGCCCCTGGGTCATCTGGTTGCCGGTCAGCGCGTCGCCCAGCAGCGCAAAGAAGTTCGGGCAGTTAAACGTAGGCTGGGTATACATGCCGGTTTGGCCCAAATACACGGTTACAGCGTAAAACGGGCTTTGCCCAAGCAGCGCCATGGGCACGCCTGTAGCCACCCACACTGCCGGGATCAGGAGAAACCAAAGGAGGCTGAACTTTTTCTGACGGCAGAAATAGGCGATTACCAGCGCCGGAAGCAGAAAAACCGCCTGCAGCTTAAACGCCAGCGCCAGCCCGAAGCTCACCATGGCCCAGGCGGGACGGTCCTTGAGCAGCAGCCACAGCGAAAGCACGGACAGCGCGGCGTAGGAGGCGTCCGTCTGCCCCCAGGCGGAGACGTTTAAAATGAGAACCGGGTTAAGCCATAAAAGCGTAAAGGCCGTGAACAGGCCGGTCAGCCGATGTTCCATGGGCAGTGTGTGCCACACCAGCAGGCAGCTTGCGGCGATCAATCCGACCTCCATCAGCAGCGACACAGCCTTGAGCATAAGCATATTATCCGCCAAGGGAAAACACCAGGCCGCAAACGCCCAAAGGTACAGGTGCAGAGGGCTGTATGTCCATTGCAGCTGCGTCGCCAGCACGCCTGCCATGCCGTTTTGCTTGATGGCGGCATACCAGCTCATGTTCATGTACTTCATGTCCGCCGCGGCCTGGGGCAGGGCGGAATAACGGATCCACACGCCCAGCAGCAGCACCGCCGCGAACGCGTACCAAAGAACGTTTTTACGGATATGGCGCTGAAAACGCAGCTCCCAGCTCCTCATGGCGGTTCCTCCTCACGGGTGCGCCCCCAAATGGATCGGTTTAACGCGTAGTTTGATTGCGCATGGTTTCCAGCCAGGTTTCCGCGCGGTGTATGGAGGCTTCCACCGTTTTAGGGGCGGGCCCTCCGCGCAGGCTGCGGCGTTCCACGCAGACTTTAAGCGATATGGCCTCGTACACGTCGCCGTCAAACACGGGGGATGCCTGGCGCAGTTCCTCCAGGCTCAGGTCGCTAAGCTCCCGGTGCTCCTTAACGCACTTGCCCACCAGCGTTCCGCTTACGTGGTGCGCGTCCCGAAAGGGCACGCCTTTACCCACCAAATAATCGGCCAGGTCGGTGGCGTTGGTGAAACCCATAGCCGCGCTTTTAGCCATCGCTTCAGCGTTGAACGTAACGGAGGCCAGCATGGCGGTAAAGGTAGGCAGGCATTTGCACAGGGTATCGTACGCGTCGAAAAACGCTTCTTTATCTTCCTGCATGTCTTTGTTATAGGCCAGAGGCAGCCCTTTCATCACGGTTAAAAGCGCCATGAGGTCGCCGTAGACGCGGCCGGTTTTACCGCGGGTAAGCTCGCACGCGTCGGGATTCTTTTTTTGCGGCATGATGCTGGAACCGGTGGCGAACGCGTCGTCCATCACTGCGGTGCCAAACTCGGCGCTGGACCACAGAACAAGCTCTTCGCAAAAGCGGCTTAAGTGCATCATGCAGATTGCCGCGGCGGACAGGAACGACAGCGCAAAATCGCGGTCGCTCACGCCGTCCATAGCGTTATCGGTCACGTCGCTGAAGTGCAGCAGCTCGGCTACGCGCTCGCGGTTAAGGGGATAGGTTGTGCCCGCCAGCGCGCCGCTGCCCAGAGGCATCACGTCCGCTTCGCCGTAGGCCAGGCGGAAACGATTCACGTCGCGTTTGAACATTTGAAAATAAGCCATCAGATGAAACGCCAAGGTAACAGGCTGAGCCTTTTGCAGGTGCGTATAGCCAGACATCACGGTGTGAGTGTGCTTTTTAGCAAGGGCGGTCAGCGTATCCAGCAGAGCGCGAAGCAACCCATCCACGGTCAGGCAGGCGTCGCGTGCATACATGCGCATATCCAGCGCCACCTGGTCGTTACGGCTGCGGCCTGTGTGCAGGCGCTTGCCAGCCTCGCCGATGCGGTTGGTCAGCTCCGTTTCAGTGAACATGTGTACGTCCTCGGCGTGGTCGTCGATCGTCAGCCGACCCGCGTCGTAATCCGCGAGGATGCCGTTAAGCCCTTCGACGATCGCTTTGCTGTCCGCGTCCGGAAGTATGCCCTGCTCGCCCAGCATCGTCGCGTGGGCGATGGAACCCAGCAGGTCACAGCGGATCAACCGCCTGTCGAATGGAATGGAGGATTGGAAATCATCCAGCAGTTCGCTGGTTGGCTTTTCAAAGCGCCCCGCCCACAGCTTAGCCATAATACTCATCCTTTGCGCGCGCGGAAAGGCCGCGCGATGATCTGAACGCAACCATTATAACACACCCCCGCGGTGGATGAAAAGCGCGCGAATATGGCGGATGAGCGAGCGCGGCGCGGGCGCGCGGGCGATGCCCGCGGCGGCAACCGGTACCATCATCACCAGGTACGGCAGCAGGTATTGCGATTTGGCCTCGAACAGCATATGGTACAGAAAACCGCCAAAAACGGCAACAACCAAAAGCAGCAAGCCGAAATTCTCCGCAAAGGCGTTGTGTTTCATAAGCCGTATGGCCAGCATCACCAGCCCAAGCGCAAATGCCAGATAGAGCGCGTTTGCGTAAACGTCCATATAGCGTGGCAGCGCTGGAGAGGACAGCAGCGCGTCCGCAAAAGTGGCGCGGTCATCGCCGTGTTTACCGGCGCTGTTGACCCATATCGACTCAAAAGTGGTTTCGCCCCATTGCGACGCGAGCTTGGAATGGAAAAAACGAAACGCGTACGCAGGATTACGTCCAAAAAGCCCGAGACGCGCCTGAAGATCCGTGCTTATCCGCGCTTCGGCCTTCTGGGTGTCGAACTCGGCGGTTTGGATCACGATCCAGGGGTAACTGTTATACCAGCCCGCGGCGCGCGGCCCTTCCTGCATACCCATCACAAGCCATGCGCTCTGCGGCGATCCCGTATTGAAGGCAACGCCTGTGCGCGCCGAAAGGATCGCCTTTGGCAGCGCGGAAGCCCCCAGCGGGAGAAGGAATACGCACAGCGCCGCGAGGGCGAACCGGGCTTTCCGCTCGTGAAGCGCCATCAGCAGCGTGGCGATCGCCACAGCCAGCGCCGGAATGAGATTGTTGATTTTTACCAGGCATGCGATGCATAGCAGCGCCACGGCGGCGAGCAGCCGTCCCGCACCGCGCTTGCGTACCCAGCAAACGCAGCGCTCCGCTCCCCACAGCGTAAGTGCCAGACCGGGCAGGAGCCCGTAGACGAACACGCAGTACAGCAAGCCGGGGGCAAACAGGATAAACAGCAGGCAAGCGCATAGCTGTGCGCGCCGGTCGCGCAGGGTTTGCCACAGAATGGAAAGCGCCGCGCCATAAGCAAGCGAAAGCGAAAGCGCGTTGATAACGTAGAAGGGAAGGAATGTTTGCGTGCCGAAAACACGCTCTACCAGTTCAAAGCAAAGCAACTGGCCGATCTGATAGGGCAGGCGCTGAAAATAGGAACCCTGCGAGGTCAGCGCCGCCGTTTGCCCCTGAACCAGTTGGCCTGCGAATTTGAACAGATGCGCCTGATCCGCGCGGGGTATCGCCTGCGATGCGAGCGCCCAGGCCAAGCCGGCTGTCAGCGGCAAGGCAAGCGTAAGCCCTGTTATCAACCGCAGCGAGAGCTTTCCTTTTAGTTTGGAAAAAAGGCGCAGCGCGAGTATAAATAAGGCAAGGTACAGCAGGTTGGGCAGCAGCGCGTCGCTTACGCGAATGATATGCTCCGTCAGGTAGGCGGAGGGGTCGATGATACTGGTATAGCGCAGGGAAAATGCGGCCAGGTAGGCGAACACAGCCGCGAAAACCGCGCAGCCCAGCCCCGTTGCGACGTTGGCAAACCTTTTCAAGGCGAAACACCCGCCCCGCTTTGCGTACTGGCCTGCGACACAGCCGAGGACGACCAGGCGCCGAGCCGCTCCCACTCGGCCGTCGGTATGGCGCCCGCGGGATAACGCTTCAGCAGCGCCTGTAAGGCAAAATAATGGTGCATTGCCGGTACGATGGAGTCTTTACCAAGCGTGAGGCCGTCGGACGCAAACAGGTACGGGTGCACGCTCAGTTCCATAACGGCGGAAATCGCCTCATCCTTTGTCGGCGCGTCGGCGATGGCGTTTTCGCGCGCCGTCATTTCCGTATCGTAGCGGGCGGCGCTGCCGTTAAGCAAGCTTAGCGTCGAGCAAACGACCGGCGTGGTACGGATCGACGAGGTAAAAAGCCCCCATACGGCCAGCAGCGCGCACAGCCAGACTTTCCAACGCGCAAGCGACGGACGGTATGTACCGCAGCGAACCGCCGCCCAGCCCAGCCAATATACGATGTTGCCAAGGGCGACCAGAATAAAAGCCAGGTAAAGCGTCGCCTGGATCCTGTCCACGCGAGCGCTTTCCAAACCAGTGGCGTAAATCGCCGGTACAAAAGCTGCCGCCAGCGCGCCAAAACTGAAGAAGGAAAACAACAGGGGGTAGCGAAAGCGCACGCCCGAATCCCGCAGGGGCTTCCACAACAGCGCCGTCAGCAGCAGGCCGGCCGCCGCGAGCTGCGGGCTTAGCCAGCCGCCGGTGGTTTGCAGGCACTCGGCTATGCTTTGCACAATCGCGGCAAACGGCTCCATAGGCGCGCCGTAGCTGGCTTGGCGCACCGCGTTGCCCGGCGCAACCGCCACAAATGTAAGCGACACAGCGGCGAACACAAAGGCCAGCAGCGCGCCGCGCGCCGCGTGGGAATGGCGCTTGTAGGCCCAAAGCGTGATAAAGAGCAGCGCCAGGGTTCCCCCGAGGGCCAGCGGGTATGTAAGCCCGCT
>JADGQP010000181.1 GCA_017881705.1 Christensenellaceae bacterium | reverse complement strand
GGAAAGCCCCATGGCGCGGATGGCCGCTTCCAATGCCAGGTGTCCGTTGGAAAATAAAACGACGTTGGGGGTTTGCAGGTACGCTTTCAGCGCGGCTTCCAGCGCAAGCGCCTTTTCGCCGTTGTTGGTGAGCCACCGGCTGTCCCACAGGCCGCGGATTTCGGCGCAGTACTCCTCAAACGGCGGCATGGAGCTGCGCGCTACATTAATACGCATGGCTTCCCTCTCTTTTCAGGCCGAACGGGCGCTTCCGTGTTTCGGTCGGCCGCTTTGCAGCGCCCGCCGGAAAAACCGGAATACCCGCGGCGGAATTACCATTTTTACGCGGCATTTGAGCCGCCGCGTAATCGGCAACCCCCGGTAAACGCGCTTCGCCTCCGGATCTTTCAGCAGGCTGAACGAAGGCGCGGCTTCCAGCAGCACGCGGTATTGCCCGTCCATCAGGCGGGAAAGCGCCTCTCGGTGCCTGCCGGAACTGAAAGCATCCACCCCGCGAAGCATTGTAAGCGTCTGTTCGCAACGCAGGCGGGTCTGCTCCGCGCTTTCGGCGCCCCACTTCGCCATAGCGGAGCTTTGGGAGCTGAGGCGGTACACGCAGGTGAAGGCGTGCAGGTACACGGCCTTGCCCGCGGCGGTTAAAAGCAGTTTCAGCCGCAGGTCGCCGTTGGGGCAGGGCGAAAGGAGCAGCTCGGGAGGAACCGCCTCAAGCGCCTCGCGCGGAAACAAAAAGGACGCCGTGGGGATAAAGGAAAGCCGCGTGATCTCGCTTAGGTCGTATTCCCGCGTTTCGGGGGTAAAATGCGCCGCGTCCTCGGGATAATAGGGGATGAACGGCCGTTGCGGCGCCTCGCTGCTTGCGTCCAACACGAAGCCGTTGGTGAAGCAAAACGTACACCCGGGGTGTTCGCCAAGGCAATCGATCTGTTTTTTCAGCTTGTGGGGGTCCGTCCAATAATCGTCCCCCTCGCAAAGGGCGATATACTTTCCCGCCGCGCGTGGAAAGTTGAAGGTCGCGTCCATGGCCGTACCCTTGCGGTATTGGTTTTGCGTTTCAAACAGGGGCTTCACCACATCCGGGTACAGTTGCGCGTAACGGCGCAGAATCTCCGGCGTAGCGTCGGTGGAGGCGTCGTCGTGGATGAGGATTTCCACATCCATATCCCCGCGCTGCGCAAGAAAACTCTCCAGCGCCTGCTCGACGGTGGCGGCGTGGTTATAGGTAACGCAGCAAATGCTAACCAGCGGCGGCATGGGCGGCCTCCCTTCCCAGACACCTTACACATTCTGCAAACGCGCGCTCTTTTCCTGTACGCTCCGGCTATACCAGCAACGTCAGCGTGCCCGCCACGATCAACCCCAAGCCCAGGGCGGCTTTCGCCGTAAGCTTTTCGTGGAACGCCACGCGCGCGAACAGCACGCTCACCAGAATGCTTAATTTATCAATCGGCACTACGACGCTCGCGGGGCCGGTTTGCAGCGCGCGGTAATAGCAAAGCCACGAGCCGCCTGTAGCAAAGCCGGACAGAATCAGGAACAAATAGCTTCGCCGGTCGATCTGCGCAAGCGTCTTGCGCTTGCCGCGACCCAGCACAATCGCCCACGCCATCACCAGCACCACGCAGGTGCGCACGGCCGTACCCAGTGTGGAATCCACGTTTTCGATGCCGATTTTCCCCAAAATGGCGGTAAGGCTGGCAAACACCGCCGAACCCAGCGCGTAAAGCAGCCACAACGGGCTTTTTTGCTTTGGCTCCCCGCTCCGTGCCGCGGCCTTGCGCGCGACCATTAAATAAGCGCCCGTGCCGATCAGCACCATGCCCAGCCCTTTAAGCCACGTTAGCGCCTCGCCCAGAAAAATAAAAGCCAGCAGCATCGTGAGCACGGTGGAAGATTTATCCACGGGCGTAACTTTGTTAACGTCGCCCAGCTGCAAAGCGCGGAAATAGCACAGCCACGAAGCGCCCGTAGCCAGCCCCGAAAGCGTTAAAAACAGCCAGGTCTTGCCCGAAACCGCCGCAAGCCCCCCGATGCTTCCGTTAAGCCACGCCATCAGCCACGAAAACAGCAGTACTACCACGGTACGCACGGCCGTAGCCGTATCGGAATCCGTATCGCGTACGCCCACCTTGGCCAATATGGATGTGACGCCCGCAAACAGCGCCGAACCGAACGCGAACAGCACCCACATTGCGCTCACCGCCTTGCCGGATGGTTTTTAGGAAAACAGTCCGCCAGAATGTACAAAAGAGAAGCGGGCCGAATCCGACGCTTCTCTTACTGTGTGCTGGTGCGGGCAGCGGGAGTTGAACCCGCACGCCGAAGCGAAGGATTTTAAGTCCTTTGTGTCTGCCATTCCACCATGCCCGCAAAACACCGCCTCATGATACCACGGAACGGGAAAGCCGTCAATCGCGCCTGTTTGCAAAATACCGCGCCTGTGGTATGCTTTTCCCATCAAGTGCAAAACGGGAGGGAACGTTTTATGCGAATTGGCGAAGTTGGTTTATTGACGGGCGACGTGCCGCGGCTGGCGGAATTTTACCGGCGGCTGTTGGGTCTTGCGGACGCGGGCGGGGAGGATACCGTACATCGCACGCTGATCGACGGCGAAACCGCGCTGACCGTGTATGATGACGGAAGCCCGAAGAATAACCAAAACCAGAACGTATGCCTTGCCTTCACCGTGCCGGATGTGGACGCGGAATACGCGCGTCTGCTGGCCGAGGGCATGCAAATCGTCAACCCGCCCGCCACCCGCCCGTGGGGCGCGCGAAATATGTGCATCTTGGACCCGGACGGTAACCGGATATACCTGCGCAGCTTTCCCAAAGCGGAATAAGCGATAAAACACAAACCACCAGAAGTTGCGAACACATTCCTGCTTTATATTCGCATATGTCATTCTCAGGCGGGGAAAACCGTACGAATCAGCACCATATAACACACCGTGCCCGCCAGCACGCTTAGCAGCGTGTTTTTTCGCCATGCCTGCACGCCCGCCACCAACAGCACCGAAAGGATTTCCGCCGCGCCGTAAGGGGCGGTTGCCCATTGGGTATTGCGCAGGCAATAGGCTACCAGGATTACCATGATCGCCGCAGGCAGCGTGGCGCCCAGTTCGCGGACCCAGTGCGGCGGCTTATGACGAGCAAACACCAGGTAGGGCAGCCCGCGGGTTACCCAGGTCATCAGCGCGATTACCCCTATTGCCGCAGCTGTGTATAGTGTGTTATTCATGGCAGTCCTCCGGCAGGTTTACGGGAATTTTGCTGCGAAACAACATGAGCGTAACGGCGCTTAGCGACAGTGCGGGCAGGATCATCCCGCTGGGCCCTGCCAAGAAATAGAACAACACCGCGCTGGCAAGCCCCACAAACGCCGGAATATGCGAGCGGCTTTCGCGCCATTGGTTCACCACCACAGCGGTAAAAAACGCCGTGGCGGAAAACTCGATACCGTTCAGGCTCAGCGGCAGCGCCTCACTCAGCGCCGCGCCCGCCGTGCAGCTGACAACCCAAAGCATCTGGCACAAAAAGAGTATGTAGAACTCCACTTTTTGCTTATCACAATCCTGTGGCACCTTCAGCGCGCAAAGGATGGAATAGGTTTCATCCGTCAGCGTCAGCGCCATGTAGGGGTATTTCCAAAAAGAACCTTTTTTCTTGCCAATGGAACGGAACTCGTCGATAAAGCTCAGCCCATAAAAGATGTGCCGCGCGTTCACAAACAGCGTCGTCACGGCTACCACGGCCAGCGGCACACCGCTGGTCAGCAGCGTGACCATTACAATCTGCATCGACCCCGCGTAAACGAACACGGAGGACAGCACCACCCAGGGCAGCCCGTAGCCCGCGCTGGTCATCAGCAGGGAAAAGGCGATGCCCACAAACACATAGGCAAACACGATTGGGACGATCGACTTCAAAGCAAAACGAAATGATTTCATCGGAAGCGTCCTTTCCATAAAGGTGCGCCGGAAACCTTGTAATGTCTGCCATTATACCGTACCCACGCCGCGCGCGCAAGTAAAAAAGACGCTTCGTAAATCTGTTAAAGTAAAGAAAAACGCCCTTTTCAGGCGTTTTTCATGATTTGTGCGTTCTTACGGTACAACCGTGCAATTACTGCACCTCAAACTCGCTCTTGGCCGCTCCGCACAGCGGGCAAACCCAATCTGCGGGCAGCTCGGCCCATTGGGTGCCCGGCGCGATGCCGTCATCGGGGATGCCATCCGCCTCATCGTAAATGAAGCCGCAAACGGAGCATACGTATTTTTTCATTCGTACCAGCCTCCTTCTGTTTTGTTCATAAACCGATCGCACAGGGTTGAAACCGTTTTTCTGTTATTTGGGACTGTCTTTATTATAAGGGAACGCCATGGGATGTCAACCGTAGGGCAAACGAAACTTGTTTGTCGCGGCACACGGCTGTATAATGGGAGCATCACAGAGGCTCGGGGAAACGGCTGGCACGCGCTGGTTTTCAGCCGATATAAAACAGGAGGGATATCCATGCCGGAACGCAGTATCACGGGGAAAACGGCGCTGATCAAGGCAATACTGGACGATAATGAGGATAATGTGATTGAGGAGGAGGAGATGATTCACCTTCTGCTGGAGCAAAAGGTATCCAAAAACACCAGCGAACAGTCCGACAGTCGGTTGACCCTTGGCCAGCATATGGCGGACGGAATTGCCAAATCCGTCGGCAGTTGGCGGTTTATACTCATTTTCATCAGCTGCCTGGTCGCGTGGGTCATTCTGAATATTCTGTTGTTTACCAAAGCGTTCGACCCTTACCCGTTCATTCTGCTTAACCTACTGCTTTCCTGCGTGGCCGCGATCCAGGCGCCCGTGATCATGATGAGCCAGAACCGCCAGGAGGAGAAGGATCGCATGCGCTCGCTCAACGATTATAAAACCAACCTGAAAGCGGAAATCATCGTGGAAGATATTCACTATAAAATCGATCAGCTGCTGACCCACCAGGAGCAGGTGCTAAAGCAGCAGGAGCAGGTGCTAAAACAACAGGAGCGTCTGCTTAAGCAATTTGGGAAAGAAACCGAATCGACTGTTCAGAATAATCCGTGAGTCATTCGTCTTGCGTATGCGCGTTCAGGGGGCCGCCGGCATAGCCGGCGGCCCCCTGAACGGTTTTCCGTTATGCTATCAGGTTTTCAGCAGCTTCTCCGCTTGCGCAGTCAAGCGTGAAAGCAGTTTTTCCGCCTCGGCTTTCTGCCGGTGGTTCACGTTCACGTACAGTTTAATCTTAGGCTCGGTGCCGCTGGGGCGCACGCACACGAAATGCCCGCCTTCCATGGAAAAATACAGCACGTCGCTTTCAGGGTAGTCCAGCTTCTCCACCTTGCCGGTCGCCGTGTCCGTTTGGGTGCCTTTCAGAATATCCAACACCTGCTTCACCTTCACGCCGCCGATTTCCGCGGGCGGGTTTGCGCGTACGCGCGCCATGGCCTCATCCATCAGTTTCAGGCCGTCCATCCCGGGCATGGTGGTGCTGACTACCTTTTCCAGGTAATAACCGTAGGTTTCAAAAATCTCGTTCATCACATCGTACAGGTTCTTGCCCTGCGCCTTGTAATAGGCGGCGGCCTCGGCGATAAGGAGGCTCGCGTTTACACCGTCCTTATCGCGCACGAAGGTGGAGCTTAAATAACCGTAGCTCTCTTCAAACCCGAACAGGAAGGTATAACTGTGATCGTCCTCAAACTGCTGTATCTTTTCGCCGATGAACTTAAAGCCGGTCAGCGTGTCGAACAGCGCCACGCCGTGCGCGTCGCAAATGGGTTTGGCCAACTGCGTGGACACGATGGATTTAACCACCGCGCCGTTTTTGGGCAGCGTGCCGTTTTTCTTTTTGGAAGAAAGAATATAGTGCAGCATCAGGCAGCCAATCTGGTTGCCGGTCAGCAGCCGGAACTGTCCGCTGTGATCCCGCACGGCCACGCCCAGGCGGTCACAATCCGGGTCGGTGGCAAAGCAAACTTCCGCCCCGACCTCGTTAGCCAGCCGGATGGCCAGGGTGAACGCGTTAGGGTCCTCGGGGTTGGGTACTTTCAGGGTAGAAAAATCGGGATCGGGCAGTTCCTGCTCCCGCACCACGCTAACGTTGGTGATGCCGATTTCCTTCAAAATGCGCCTTACCGGCACGTTGCCGCTGCCGTGCAGCGGCGTGTATACGATTTTTAGCGTTTTGCCTTCCTCGCGCACGATTTCGGGGTTGATGCTCAGGGTTTTAACCCGCCGGATATATTCGTCGTCCACGTCCGCGTCGCCGATGTAGGTCAGCAGCCCTTTGGCCTTCGCGGTCGCCTCGTCTATGCGTTTGGCCTGCGTATAGGAAAGCGCGTCGATGGCGGCGGTTACCTCGTCGGCGGTTTCGGGGCCGATCTGCGCGCCGTCCGGGCCGTAGACCTTGTAGCCGTTATACTGCGGCGGGTTGTGGCTGGCGGTAATCACCACGCCCGCGTCGGCTTTGAGCCAGCGTACGGCGAAAGAAAGAATGGGTACCGGGCGCAGTGCGTCGAACAGCTTGGCATGCACGCCGTTGGCGGCCAACACCAGCGCGGTTTCCAGCGCGAACTCGGCGCTTTT
>JADGQP010000180.1 GCA_017881705.1 Christensenellaceae bacterium | reverse complement strand
CGCTTTGCGCGCCAATCGTTCCGCCTTTGCCAGTAAAAATAAAATGGGCTAAACCCAGCCTAAAAAAATGACGACGGGTATTGACATAACCGAGCGATCATAATAAGATCATAATACTTGCCATAAGCGTCGGCCCGTTTGCACGGTGCGCGGGTTGTACGCTTCCTTTCTTTTGACTGCACTTTATGTGGGAGAGGCGGTTCACTCGGCGCCGCTTTCCCGGAGGATTTATGGATACGTTCTGCCGTGTACTGGACTGGCTCAAACCCTACCTAAGAAAATTGAAAATATGCATCGCTCTGCTTACGGTGATGACGGCGCTGAGAATGATCGTGCCTTATATTACACAGGCGGTTGTGAACGATGTTTTACCCAACCGGAACATGGCGCTGCTTTTACAGCTGTGTGCGCTGCTTGTGGGTATGACCGCTATCCGCAGCGTGCTGATGTACCAGCGCGGCATGCTGATTGAGCAGATATCGCAGAGCGTTGTATACGACCTGCGCACGAACCTGTACGGGCACATGCAGGAGCTTTCCTACGCGTTTTACGACACGCACCATATCGGCGAGATCATGAGCCGCATGACCGGTGATATCGAGGGTATGCGCGTGCTGGTCGTCAACGGTGTGGTGGGGCTGATCGAAAACCTGCTGATGTTTACGCTGTCGCTGATTGGCATGAGCCTGATGTCCTGGCGGCTCACGCTGATTATGGTTTGCTTTTGCCCGGCGGTGGCGCTGGTGGCGGCGAAGCTGCATAAAAGCATCCGTCCGGCGCACATGGCCGTGCGGGAACAAAACGCGGTGCTCAACACCCGTACCCAGGAGAACATATCCGGTGTGCGCGTGGTAAAAGCCTTCGCCAGGGAAGATTACGAAAAACAGGAGTTTGCCACAGAAAACCAGAAAGTGCTGAATTTCAACCTTCGGGTAACCCGACTGTGGAGCACCTTCTATCCGCTGATGGATTCGATTGCCAGCATGGCCTTACCGGTGCTGATTTTGGCCGGCGCGGCGCTGATGTACCGCGGGCAAATCGACATCGGCGCGCTGGTAGGTGCCACGGGGTTTGTATGGATGCTGATTGCGCCCATGCGGCAGGTGGCTAACTTTGTAAATATGATTACCAACGGTCTGGTGTCTTCGGAAAAACTGATCTATTATCAGGATCTGGGCTCGCAGGTGCGAAGCCCCGAACCTCCACAACGCCCGCAGGTACGGGAGGGACGCGTGGACTTCGACCAAGTGAGCTTTCGCTATGCCGACCACGAGGTGCTAAGCGATATCAACCTGCATGTGGAGCCCGGGCAGATTGTCGCTGTAATGGGCGCAACGGGTACAGGCAAAACTACGCTGGTAACGCTGTTGGGTCGGTACTACGACGTATCGGAAGGCTGCGTGCGCGTGGACGGCGTGGACATCCGCCAGCAAAACCTGCACGAGCTGCGCGACGGAATCGGCGTGGTGATGCAGGAAACGTTCCTTTTTAGCGAGACGATCGCCAACAACATCCGCTTCGGTCGGCCGGAAGCTTCCATGGAAGCTGTGGAAGCGGCCGCGCGTGCCGCGCAGGCGGAGGAGTTTATTTTGCAAACGCCTCAGGGGTACGACACAGTGGTGGGGGAACGCGGTATGGGGCTTTCCGGCGGCCAGAAGCAGCGCGTGGCGCTTGCCAGGGCGATACTGTACAATCCCTCCATCCTTGTTTTGGACGACGCAACCTCGGCTGTGGATATGGAAACGGAAGCTGAAATTCAAAAGGCGCTGGCGCAGGTGATGAAAGGGCGTACCACGTTTATCATCGCGCACCGCATCTCCTCGGTACGCAAGGCCGATCAGATCATCGTTCTTCAGGATGGGCGCATTGCCGAGCGCGGCTCCCACAAAGAGCTTATAAATCGTGACGGCCCGTATGCCGCCATCTACCGCGACCAAACGCGGGACTTCGTGGTTGAAAAGGCAGGTGAGGGAGCGTGACGCGGCTTCGCAACCTGGACGACGAGGTGCTGGAAGCGCCGTTTGACACGCGGCAGTTTTTGCGACTGCTTTCCTACCTGAAACCCTATAAAAAGCAGATGATCATCGCCCTTTGTCTGATGATCGTCGCCTCCTGCGCAGCGCTTGTCAGCCCCTATCTGATGAGTCGGGCGATCGGCATGCTCACCGTAGGGGATTATGCCGATATTCCCTCCGTTTTTCTGGGTATGGCTCTGGCCGTGATCGTAAGCGGCGTGTGCCTGAGCCTGCGTGTGAAAACCATGGATGTTTCCGGCCGCAAGGCGATCGCCACGCTGCGGCAGGATCTATTCGACCATATCCAGTCGCTGTCGCTGCCCTTTTTTGACAGCCGCTCGGCCGGTAAGATCATGGTGCGCGTTATCAACGACGTCAACAGCCTCAATGATCTGTTTACCGGCGGTATCATCAACGTGATCGTCGATTGTCTTACGTTGGTACTGCTGGTGGCGATTATGCTGGTGATTAACTGGAAGCTAACGCTGCTTGCGCTTTGTACGCTGGTAATCCTGTTTTTGATTATCCTTACGCTGAAAACGCGGATGCGCAAAGCCTGGCAGATTGTGCGCATTAAAACCAGCACCATGAACGGTTACCTGCACGAAAGCCTTTCCGGTATGCGCGTTACGCAGGCTTTCGGACGCGAAAACCTCAACCGTGAGATATTTGATGAGACCAACCGTGATATCCGGCAAAGCTGGCTTAGGGCGGTGGGTATCAATAACCTGTTCTGGCCCTATATCGACACGCTGAGTGCGGTCAGCACCGCGTTGGTATACATTGCAGGTGTATTGCTCATGGGCCCCGCAGGTGCCACCGCAGGCCTCACGCTTGCCGATCTGTTGGCGATCCTGTGGTACCTGGGCCGTTTTTGGGAGCCGATCAATAACGTTTCCAACTTTTACAACAGCATCCTGACGGCCATGGCCTCCATGGAACGTATTTTCGAGATCATGGATACCAAACCTCTGGTGTTTGATAAACGGGACGATCTGCCGGAATTGCCGCCCATCTGCGGGAAGGTTGAGTTTGACCACGTATCCTTCGGGTATGATCTTGGAACGCCTCTGCTTACGGATATTTCTTTCACCGTACAGCCCGGACAGACCATCGCGCTGGTTGGGCCGACAGGCGCAGGGAAAAGCACGGTGGTCAGCTTGATCAGCCGTTTTTACGACGTCACGGGCGGCGCTTTGCGTATTGATGGGTACGATGTGCGGGACGTGAAACTGCAATCCCTGCGCAGGCAAATGTCCGTGATGATGCAGGACAGTTTCATCTTCAGCGGCACCATCCTGGATAATATCCGCTACGGCCGCCTGGACGCCACCGAGGAAGAAGTGGTGGAGGCCGCCAAGGCTGTTCACGCGCACGATTTTATTGCGACTCTGCCGCGGGGATACCATACCGAAGTGAACGAGCGCGGCTCCACGCTTTCCACAGGACAAAAACAGCTGATTTCCTTCGCGCGCGCGCTGCTTAACGATCCTCGCGTGTTGATTTTGGACGAGGCTACGTCCTCCATCGACACACACACGGAAATGCTGATTCAAAAAGCGCTGGAAGTACTTCTTAAAAACCGCACCAGCTTCGTGATTGCGCACCGCCTATCCACCATCCGCAGAGCCGACAGGATTATGGTTGTGCAGGATCACCGCATCGCGGAATCCGGCACGCACGAGGAACTGATGGTTATTCCGGGCGGCCTTTACCGAAGCCTGTGCGAGGCGCAATACCGGTTTATGAACGATGACGGCGGCGCTGTGCCGCTAGGCTGAACTGTGTACGCCCGCAGCCGCAGAGACGGTTTATGTTTTTATAGCTGTACAGAAGCATTGAGGCTTACTGACTTGTTACGGCAAAACAAAAAGCGGCGAGTGCATGAGCACCCGCCGCTTTTATAATTTACACCGTCTTTTTGCTTCGCAGCCGCGGGTGAAGCGTACGCTCATAGGCGAACAAGAACCCGCACAACAGCATGAACAGCAGGTTGGGTAACTGAACATTGACGAACAGCAGATTTTCAAGCATCGAATGGATAAACGCACCCGCGACCGGGAGCACCAGAGCCTGTACCGGCAGGGGCACATCGGGGCTTAATATTAGGCGAGCGCATTGTATTATCAACAGCACCGAAAAAGCAAGCGCAAACAGGAAAGCAGGCAGCCCGGCGGTCATTAGCGTTTGAACCAGCGAGTTGTGCCAATGGTACAGGTATCGCCCCGTAAGCCGGTTCGCCGCGGATATGACGTTATCGGTGGAATTACCGATCAGCAGAGTGATCGGACGCTCCTTCAGCACGGGGATTACGGCGGGATAAATATCGCTCAGTCGGCCCGCGAAGGTAGAAACATTATCGTTCAGGCGGCTTCGATCCACAATGGAATCCGTACTGGGGCTTTTCGTGGCAGAGGGGGCAACCGTGGGGTTGGAGCTTGCGAGGGCGGAGACAGCCGCGATAGCTGGCAATTTGCCTTCGACCACGCCTGAAAGCGCGTCCATCGCGAGGATGGATTGATACAGCCCCATAAAGGAAGCGGCGGACAACGCTATAAAAACCAGTAAGGATATCGCGGGTTTAAGCCAGCGGCGAGAGAAACGAAGTTTTTTCATCAGGATCAGGTAAACGATTCCGCCGATCTGGCAGGACAGTACAACCATGGCAGTGCGGCTCAAGGTGAGCGCTACGGCGGCGGATAACCCCAAAGCGGCGGGAACCAGCAGCAACAGCCACCATTTGCTGCGTAAGGCTACGCAGAGGTACAGCGTAAGCCCCATGCCCAGGCAGAACAACGCGCCGGAAATGTTGGGATGCATGTCCAACACATTCAGCCGGGCGGGATCGGTATATACACCGTTCACACCGATCACCAGGTTGCTTAGCGGCATCTGGAATGGGTGATGGGTAATCGAGGCGATAGCAGCGATCCACGCGATGGCGCTAAAGAGTGCGACAACCACGCCGGCAAGTACTTTAAGGGCATTATCGCGCCGTTTTCCTTCCAGGCTCCCGGCTAACGGGAACGCGACGCAGGTGGTGGCGATCAACTGGCAAACGAAACCGTAATCCGTTTCCAGGTAGTGATTCCCGTTTAGAATTCGCGTTAGGATATACCATCCCGTAAGCGCCAATAAAAGCCATTCCGTTGTGCGCAGCGATTTTCCATGGCTGTACAGCCAGGCGCCGGAGCACATCAGTAGCACGGGCGTCGTTATGTTGCTTATGAGCACCGCACCGCGCTCCGGATAAAACCAGCTGAAGATCACCGTGAGGATCCATAGGATCATCAGCGGCACCAGGAAGGTAGGAAACATTCGTTTGGCGGGTATTTGCGGCTGCAATGTCATTACGTTATAATCTCCTTGCTGCGGGCAGTTGACGGTACTCAGGAGGGGTTTACCTTGCCCGGTCGTTTTTTTTTAGATGCTCGCGGTTCATCCAGCCTCCGCACAGTGTTTTAAACAGTATTTGAGCATCCAGGGCGATGCTCCAGTTTTCAATATACCAAATATCGAACTCGATACGTTTTTCAATGCTGGTATCTCCACGATAACCGTTCACCTGCGCCCAGCCGGTCATACCGGGGCGAACCTGGTGTTTCACCATGTACAGCGGAATGTTTTCCTTGAATTTTTCCACGTAGAAGGGAATTTCAGGCCGAGGACCCACCAGGCTCATATCGCCCTTGAGAACGTTAAACAACTGAGGCAGTTCGTCGATGCTGAACTTGCGCAAAAACTGGCCAAAGTTGGTTTTTCGCGGATCG
>JADGQP010000179.1 GCA_017881705.1 Christensenellaceae bacterium | reverse complement strand
GGCCGCAACACCCTGCTGATCACGCCCGAATACGGCAACATGGTCTGGCTCGCCGCCATCGTTTGTGAACTGCCCCTGGAACCCGACCCGCATTTCACGGCCGATTACTGCCGCGGCTGCCACCGCTGCGTGGACGCCTGCCCAGTGCACGCCGTTGGCGAGCCGGAGCTAAAGCAAAACGATTGCCAGGCATACGCCTTCGGCGGAGAAAACGGCGGGGATTGGAAAATCAAATGTTTCCGTTGCCGCGAGGTGTGCCCGCATTGCCTGGGCGAAAGAAACGGCGGCTCCGGACACACCCAGTAAAAATAACCTTACGACGCTGAACCCGACCCACCGACACGATCGCGCGCCCATAAGGCGCGGGGAAAAGAGGGATACGCCATGCGTAGACTGCTTCGCCGTTTCATCCGGTTTTTATTGTATCTGATATTGGCGGTTGTGGTGGCGGTTGTGGGTCTGCTGGTGTGGCTGACCATTGCCGAATACCGCCCTGCCGATGTGGAAAACGTAACGGTTACCGCGGGCGCCAGGCACGACACGGCGCAGACGGGCAAGCTGTATAAAATCGTAACGCTCAACGTCGGTTATGGCGGGCTGGACCGCACACAGGACTTTTTTATGGACGGCGGCACGCACGTGCGGCCCGACCAGAAGATCGAGGTGGAAGATAACCTGTCCGGTCTGCTCAGCGCCCTGTCCCTGCAAAACGCGGATATCTGCTACTTGCAGGAAACGGACGTATCTTCCAGGCGCAGTTACTGGATTAACGAGACGGATTATTTCACCCGCGGACTTTCGATGGGCTCGGCGTTTGCGTATAACTTCCGCTGCCCGTTTATTCCCTATCCGTGGCCGCCGATTGGCAAGGTGGAAAGCGGCATTACGACGCTCAACAACCTGGCCGTTACCAGCGCGACCCGCGAAAGCCTGCCGGTACCGTTCAGCTGGCCGGTTCGCGTCGCTAACCTGAAACGCTGCCTGCTGGTGGAGCGGCTGCCGGTTCTGGGCAGCCAGAAGGAGCTGGTTCTGGTAAACCTGCACCTGGAGGCGTACAGCAGCGACGAGGGTCGCAAGGCACAGATGGAACAGCTGAGAAATCTGCTTCAAACCGAGCTGGCCAAAGGCAATTACGTCCTCGCGGGCGGAGACTTCAACCAGGACTTCCCGGGCGCCATGGAGAAATATCCGCTGCCGGCGAACCCCTACTGGGTTCCGGGACAGCTGACCAACGACGACCTCCCTGTCGGTTTCTCCTACGCTTACGATATAAGCGTGCCAACCTGCCGGGCGCTGGATAAGGCTTACGATGGCAACCGCAACAGTCTGACGGCGTATGTGATCGACGGGTTCATCGTTTCTTCCAATATAAAGGTTAACTCTGTGGAAACCGTGGACCTGAACTTCCGCAATACCGACCATCAGCCCGTTGCGATGGAGTTTACCCTGCAATAACACGTCAAAAAAGTGGACTTCGCCACTTTTTTGAGTTTCGGGTATTGTTTGCGGCTCTGCCACAAACTCCCGCCCGACCGGCAAAGCCGGTCGATACGAACGGCAATCAGAGGGCTGCGGCCCTCCGAACCCTCCTGAAATCAAGCTTCTTTGACAGTCTGACGCTCCCGCATCCGCGGGGGCGTTTCCGACTTTATGGGGGGACAGCCGAAGCGTCGTGTGGCCCGCGTTTCGGTTTTTGAATTATTGAAAGCCGGATGGCCCAAAACACGCCGGCTTGAATGATATAAACCCTTCATTTTCAAAGCGTTGTTAAAAAATGCCTGTACTGCTTTTGCACTACCGTGATTTTCGGCTTGCAAAACGCCGCGTGATCCTCTATAATTTCACTATCCAATAAATTCGGGAGGCGAAAGGTTCATATGAAAAAGATCCTTGCGGTTGTACTTGCCTTGGCGTTGGTTGTGTCCTTCTCGGCTGCCGCGATGGCGGAAAACATTGTGAAAATCGGCGTGTTCGAGCCTGCTTCCGGCGACAGCGGCGCCGGCGGCAAACAGGAAACCCTGGGCATCCAGTATGCCAATTCCGTACAGCCCACCGTGGACATCGGCGGACAAACCTATACCGTGCAGCTGGTAACCGCGGATAACGGTTCCTCCGCGGACAAGGCCCCCTCGGCCGCGCAGCAGCTGGTTAGCGAAGGCGTAAGCGTTGTGCTTGGCTCTTATGGTTCCGGCGTTTCCATGGCTGGCTCCCCCTACTTTGCGGACGCGGGCATTCCGGCGATCGGCATCAGCTGCACCAACCCGGGCGTAACTGCGGACAACACCCACTACTTCCGCATCTGCTTCCTGGATCCCTTCCAGGGCACGGTGTTGGCCAACTACGCCTATAAAACGCTGGGTGTGACCAAAGCCTACTGCCTGGCCGAGCTGGGCAACGAGTACGACGTAGGCCTGTGCCATTACTTTGTAGAAGCCTTTGAAGCCCTTGGCGGCACCGTGGTTTCCAGTGACACGTTCCCCACTGGCAACTCCGACTTCACTTCCTACATCAACACTGCTACTGCTCTGGGCGCGGAAGTGCTCTTTGCTCCCTGTTCCATCGCCTATTCCACGCAGATCATCTCTCAGGCTAACGCCCTGAACGTTACCTTCCCGCTGCTGGGCGGCGATACGTGGGACAGCAACAAGGTTATCGAAGCCGCGAAAGGTACCAACGTAAAGATCTACATCGACACCTTCTACCAGGAAGGTGGCAACCCCGAGTTCGATACCGGCTTCAAAGCCTGGCTGAACGCCAACCCCGACATGCTCACCAATAACGGCGGCAACGACATGGTCGCGGCCGTGAGCGCCATGGGTTATGATGCGTACTTCGTCGCGTTGGAAGCCCTGAAAGCGGCGGGCACCACCGATTCCAAGGCCGTGAACACGGCGCTCTGGAACGTGGATTACCAAGGCGTGTCCGGCGAAATCAAGTTTGCCGTACCGGGCGACGCGGTGCGCAGCGTGGCTTACATCAAGACCGCCAACACCACAACCGGCGCCTGGGACTTCGTGACCGTGCAGAGCGTGGATTGATTCCCGCCCCGCGACGGCTGAATTCACCAGCGCGTTGATGGCCGATATCGGCGAGGGCAGCCCTGCCCTCGCCGATATCGCGTTGTGTTCGCTCTCTTCTCCCGGCGGGTTTCTCCCCATTCCGGCCGCGTTGTCACCGCTTGTTTTTTGAAAGCGGCGTACCCCGAGCGTCAAGGAGGTCTGTCTGTGTTCAGCACCGTCCTGCCATACCTGCTTTCCGGCGTATCCGTCGGCGGACAATACGCGCTGATCGCTATTGGTTATACCATGGTGTACGGGATCCTGCGCCTCATTAACTTCGCCCATGGCGATGTGTTTATGGTGGCGGGTATCCTGATGGTTTACATTTCCGCAAGCGGCGTGCCGCTGTACATATCCATTCCGCTGGTGCTGGCGCTTACGGCCGCCATCGGCTTCGCGATCGAGCGCGTGGCGTACAAGCCCCTGCGCTCCGCGCCGCGCATGTCCATTATGATTTCGGCCATCGGCGTAAGTTACACCCTGCAAAACCTGGTGCTCTACATTACCGGCGGCCTCAACCAGTTTTACCCCAGCATCCCCTTTATATCCGATACCGTTACCATCGGCGGCGCGTCCACGCGCATGGTTACCATTGTAACGCCGATTTTAACGCTGGTTCTGGTGGTGGCGCTGGTGATGTTGATTAACCACACCAAAATCGGCATGGCGATGCGCGCGGTTTCCAAGGACTTTGAAACCAGCCGCCTCATGGGTATCAAAATCAATTCCGTGATCTCCGTCACGTTCGTCATCGGCTCGTTCCTGGCGGGCGTCGGCTCTATTCTATACTTTACCAACTACTCCACCGTCATCCAGACCTCCGGTTCCATGCCGGGCTTGAAAGCCTTTGTGGCCGCGGTGTTCGGCGGCATCGGCTCCGTGCCCGGGGCGGTGGTGGGCGCGTTTATCATCGGCATTTGCGAAAACCTCCTCAAAGGGCTGGACACCATTCTGATTAAGGCAGGCATCATCACCAAGACGTTCGGTTTCACCACGTTCTCGGACGCCTTCACGTTTGCGCTGCTGATTATCATCCTGATTGTGAAACCGACGGGTCTGTTTGGCGAAAAACAGATAGATAAGGTGTGAGGTGAGGATTATGAATAGTGCAATCCTGAAACCCCGCAAGCGGATCGACCGGAGCACGATGATTACCATTGGCATCATCATTGCCATCTACATGCTGGCATTCGGGCTGGAGCAGGTGATCCCCGCCTCGTCGATGATTTTTACGGTGCTTAAAAAGGGCGCCACCTACGCGCTGGTGGCGGTGTCCATGAACCTGCTTAATGGCTTTACGGGCTTGTTCTCTCTAGGGCAGGCAGGCTTTATGCTCATCGGCGCCTACACCTATGCCATCTTCACCGTGCCAGTGGCTAACCGCCTGTCGGTTTACCGGTATTACGACGGTGGCGTGATCCAGTTTACGCTTCCGCTGCTGCTGGCGATCGTGCTGGCTGGAGTTGTAGCGGCGTTTTTCGCTTTCCTGATCGGCCTACCGGTGCTGCGGCTGAAAAGCGACTATCTGGCCATCGCCACGCTGGGTTTCGCGGAAATTATCCGCGCCATCTTCCAATGGGACAAGCTGGGCGTGGTGACTAACGGTTCCAACCTGCTGCGCGAGTTTCCCAACTTTAACAGTTTTAACGTGAAAGACGCAAACGGCAACGTGACCTTGTACCTTTCCACGCTGATACCGTTTTTAATCGCGGGCGTTTGCATCCTGCTGATCGTGATGATTATCAATTCCTCGTACGGCCGTGCTTTCAAGGCGATCCGCGACGACGAAGTCGCCGCGGAGGCCATGGGCATCAACCTGGCGCGGCACAAAATGATCGCATTTTGCGCCAGCTCGTTCTTTGCGGGCATCGGCGGCGCGATGCTGGCGATGTACCAAAACTCCGTGCAGGCCAAGAGCTTTACGACCGCTATGACGTATGAGATACTGCTCATCGTGGTGATCGGCGGCATTGGCTCGGTCACGGGCAGCTGCCTGAGTTCGTTCCTGTTTGTGGCTTGCAGCGAGTGGTGGCTGAGGTTTCTGGATCAGCAGCAGACCATCAACGGCTGGCAGGTGCCTCTGCTGCGCAGCGGCTTCCGCCTGGTGGTGTTCTCCCTGATTATCATGGCCGTGGTGCTGTTCTTCCGCCAGGGCATCATGGGCTCGCGCGAATTGTCGGATCTGTTTAAAAATCGTTGGAACAAGCCCTCCCGGAAAGGGGGCGTGAAACCGTGAGTGAAAATGTGCTGCACCTGGAAAACGTGACCATGCAGTTTGGCGGCGTGGTAGCCGTATACGACGTTTCCATGGACGTGAACCAAAGCGAGATTGTCGCCCTCATCGGCCCCAACGGCGCGGGGAAAACCACGGTTTTTAACGTGATCACCGGCGTATACGCGCCCACCAACGGCCGGGTGAGCCTGCGCGGCAAGGTAATTGCCGAGGATCATCCCCGCGGAAAAATGCGCAGGCTCTACGCGGCGGGGCACCAATACGAATATGTGCGTTCCGTCGGCTTCACGCCCGACCGCATCACCAAAATGGGTATGGCGCGTACGTTTCAAAACATTCGTCTGTTTAAAAGCATGACCGTGTTTGAAAACGTACTCGTAGCCAAACACATGAACATGAGAGCCGGTTTTTTCTCCTCCGTACTGCACCTAAACGGCAGGGAGGAAGCCCGTATGCGCGAGGAAACATTGGAATTGCTGAGCGTCGTGGGCCTGTATGAGGTACGCGACGAAATCGCCACTTCGCTGCCCTACGGCCAGCAGCGCAGGCTTGAAATTGCGCGCGCGCTGTCCACAAAACCGTCCATGCTGCTTTTAGACGAGCCTGCGGCGGGCATGAACCCGCAGGAAACCGAGGACCTGTGCGCCTTTATCCGCGAGATCAAGGAGCAGTTCAATCTTACGGTTTTGCTGATTGAACACGACATGAACCTGGTAATGGACATTTCCGACCGGATTTATGTGCTCAACTTCGGCAAACGTATCGCGGAAGGCACGCCCGCTGAAATCCAGAACAACCCGGACGTGATTACGGCGTATTTGGGGGTGGCGGAAGAATGAGCTTGCTGGAAGTAAAGGATCTCCGCGTAAGCTACGGCGGCATCGAGGCGCTGCGCGGCATTAGCTTCAAGGTGGAGGAAGGGCAGATTGTAACCCTCATCGGAGCTAACGGCGCGGGTAAATCCACCACGCTGCGCACCATCACCGGCATCGTGCACCCTAAAAGTGGCACCATCCTTTTTGAGGGGCACAATATCGTGGGGATGGATACGTCAAGTATTGTGCAGCGGGGTATTTCGCTGGTACCGGAAGGCCGCCGCGTGTTTCCCAACCTGACGGTTTTGGAAAACCTGCGCATCGGCGCTTACCTGCGCAAGG
>JADGQP010000178.1 GCA_017881705.1 Christensenellaceae bacterium | reverse complement strand
GGGCGGCTTCCCAGGCACGCTGGAACGAGCGCTGCCGAGGCGAGCTGCTGCTTCAAACGTTGTTCCCCGAAACTCCGAAGGAGGCTCAAACGCGTTGAGCAAAAGCATTTTGCTGATCAGCCGGTATTTCGCGCCGCAAAACGCCATCGGCGCAGTACGGCCCACCAAACTGGCCAAATACCTGACTCGCCTGGGGTATCGGGTAACGGTACTGTGCGCCGCGCCGACCGACGCCGCGCGCGACCCGCTGCTTGCAGCCGATGCTGCGTTGCTTGCCGACGTGCGCGAGGTACGGGAGCGGAGTTTCCTGCGTTGGTGGAAGGAACGCGGCACACATAAAGGCGGCACGGAAACCACCCCGTCCGCGGCAGCCGTTCCCCCAGCGACCTCCGTTTCGGCAAAGAAGAACCCCGCTCTGGACGCGCTTTACCGCTGGCTTTCCGACCGCTCGGATGCCGCTTTTGCCCGCGACTGCGCCAAAGCCCTGCGCTCGCTGCCTGGGCATTACGATATCGTATGGTCCTGTTACGGCCCGGCGAGCGTGCATACCGTGGCGCGTCTGGCCAAAAAACGCGGCCTGGCAACGCGCTGGGTCGCCGATTTCCGCGACGAAGCCAGCGTACCGTTTCGGTTTCAGAAGCGGCGTCTGTCGCGTTTTCTTCGCAGCGTGCGAAACAACGCGGATCTGGTTACTTCCGTTTCGCTGGGCGCGCTGGAAATGATGGGGCTTGAGCAAATCGGCAAAGTCCTTCCCAACGGGTACGATTCGGAGGACGCCGCCGCTTTGGAACCCTATCCGCTGGACGCGGAAACCTTCAACCTTGCCTATTGCGGGCAGCTTTACAGCGGGCGCAGCGACCTTACCCCCGTTTTTCGCGCCCTTCAGGCGTTGGTGCAAAAAGGCGCGTGCGAGCCCGCCCGCATCCGCATCCATTACGCGGGCAGGCAGGGTCCGGCGTTTCGGGCACAAGCGGCGGCTTTCGGCCTGGCCGACCGGGTAGCCGACCACGGGCTGCTGACGCGCAAACAGTCGATATCGCTGCAAAAATCGGCGGACGTCCTGCTGGCGGCCGCGTGGAACACGCCGGAACGCCACGGCGTGGTAACGGGCAAGCTGCTGGAATACATGCTAGCCGATAAACCCGTGCTGTGCGTCGTCAGCGGCGAGCTTCCGGACAGCGAGGCGTATGCCCTGACCGAAAGACTGCGCTTGGGCGCGGCGTACGAACAGGCGCGGGACACGCGGGACGCGCCTAAGCTGGAAGCGTACCTGCGCGCGCTGTATGACGCGCGGTTTTCAGGTACGCCCTCGCCCTTTCATCCCGATCGGGCAGAGATTGCAGAGTTTGATTACCAGTCTATCGCAAAACGCTTCGCGCAGCTTTTAGAAACCCTGTAAGCATTGGGTCGCCGCACGTTCGGCGTTTGGTATTCAAGGAGGCGACCAGTTTGAAAATCGTAACCGTCGTTGGCGCCAGACCGCAGTTCATCAAAGCCGCGGCGCTGTCGCGGGTGCTTCGCGGCGCGCATCGGGAAGTGCTGGTGCACACCGGTCAACATTATGACCCATTGATGAGCGACGTATTTTTTACCGAGCTACAGCTGCCAAGGCCGGATTACGAGCTGGGGATCTCCGGCGGAACCCACGCGCAGATGACCGCGCGGATGCTGGTAGCGCTGGAAGAAGTGTTTGCCAAGGAAAAACCGGACGCGGTATTAGTGTATGGCGATACCAACTCCACCCTCGCGGCGGCGCTGACGGCGGTGAAAATGTGTTTGCCCGTTATCCATGTAGAAGCGGGCAACCGCCTGGAAGCCCTCACCAATCCGGAGGAAGTCAACCGCATCGTGACCGACCACCTTTCAACCCTCCTTTTCGCCTGCGTGCCAAGCGCCATGGAGGCGCTGCGAAAGGAAAATCTCTCACACCGCGCCTTACTCGTGGGCGACCCGATGCTGGACGTATTTTTATACTACCGCGCGAAAGACGCTTTCCATTTGCCGCAAACGCTGCCCGGGCTGGACGGGCAACACTGCCGCCTGCCGCAGACGTATGTTTACCTTACCTGCCACCGCGAGGAAAATACGCGCGACGACGAAACGCTCGCGCAGATTCTGCTCGCGTTGGAAAGCCTGCCCGTGCCCACGCTTTACCCCGTGCATCCACGCAACCGGGAAACCGCCTTGCGCCTGCGGGAGCGACTGCGGCTTCGCCGCGTTTGCCTGATTGAGCCAGTGGGCTATCTGGAATCTGTTGCGCTGGTTACCCACGCACAGCGTGTGGTGACCGATTCCGGCGGCGTGCAGCGGGAAGCGTTTTTCGCCTGTGTTCCCTGTGTAACGGTTTTCCCTTATGCCATTTGGCCGGAAACCATGGCGGGCGGGTGCAATGTGCTGGCCAAACCAGAAAAAGCGGATATTCTGGCAAAGCTGCAAACGCGGCCGGAATGGCCTGAAGGCTCCAATCCATTCGGCGATGGCCATGCCTGCGAAAAGATTGTTTCGGCTCTGACAGAAAGGTTTATCCTGTTATAAGACAGAGGGGTTTGATAAACGCCGATAGGGAACAAAATGAAACGCCAATCCGTTACATAAGTGGGTCCAAGAGCTCGGCGTTATGGTATAATAAGGTAACGGTCGTATGCCTCTATACGTCTGTTTCCAAAGGAGGAGACATTATGAAGAAAATACTTGCCATTCTTACCGCGTTAACACTTCTGGCGGGCGGTTTTGCCTTGGCCGAAAATGCCGCCGTGAGCGTAACCTATTCTAAAAGCGACATTACCCTTGCCGTTGGCACATCCACCAGCGTTAAGGTGAGCGTAACGCCTTACATAGCCAAGAAAAAGGGTGTCACCTACGCTACCAGCGACGCAGCAGTGGCAACCGTGACCGAAAAAGGCCGACTGACCGCCGTGGCGCAGGGCGATTGCCAGCTAACCGTTACCAGCGTATATGATTCAACCGCTTCCGTCTCCATCCCCGTGCACGTGATCGTGCCGGTGGAGAAACTCACCCTCACGGCGGACGGCACATCCGTAGCGGTTGGAAAAGCCCTGTTGCTCAACGTCGCGTACGATCCAGCCAACGCCACGCAGCAAAGCGTCACGTTCACCAGCTCCAGCGATTCCGTGGCAACCGTGTCTCAAGCCGGGCTGGTTACGGGCGTAAAACGCGGTACCGCAACCATTACAGCCTTATCCGCAGACGGGAACGCGAAGGCTTACCTGAAGATAACCGTTGCCCAATCGCCGCAAAGCATTTCCATCACGCCGGAAAGCAGCAAAGCTGCCATTGGCAAGACCGTTAAACTAAAAGCTACTGTGCTGCCGAAAAGCACTAACGATCAAACCATTACCTGGTCCTCCGACGATGAAAGCGTCGCCACCGTAACCACGAAAGGCGTGGTAACCCTCAAAGGTATCGGTACCGCCAATATTACCGCCACCGCCAACGCGGACGCTTTCATTTCCTCCTCGGTGACCGTTCAGGGTGTGCAATTGGCTCAAAGCATCGCTTTGGACAGCGATCTGTATGCCGTGGTGCTCGGCCAGACGACGCAGCTTCACCAAACGGTACTGCCCAATACCACTACCGATCAATCGTTTACCTATAAGGTCAATAACACAAGAATCGCCACCGTGGACGCCAATGGGTTGGTGACCGCCCTCAAGGGGGGCAAAACCACCGTTACCGTTACGACCGCCGACGGCAGTAAAAAGCACGATTCCGCGACGATTCAGGTGCTGGTACCGGTAACCGGCGTAACCTATAAATACAGGGACGTACGCGTAGGCGTGGGCAACCGCAACAGCTACACCGCCAGCGTCCAGCCTTCCGACGCCACCAATAAAAACATGACCTGGGTCAGCAGCGACGAGAGCATCGCCACCGTTAAAGGCACCACCAACCGTTTCTCCGTCAAAGGCTTGCGCTGGGGTCGCTGTAAAGTGACCGGCACCACCGAGGACGGCTCCTTCACGGTAGAGATCAACGTGAACGTGGGGTCGCTCGATAAGGCTATCACCGTGCTGGACGCTTCCATTAGGGACGGCAAGCCCTACCTATCGCTGCGTAACGCATCCAACATGAACATTACCGAGATCCGCTACCGCATGGTGGGTTACGACGCTACCTACAACAAGGTAAAAATGAGCACCAGCGGCGATCTGTACGTGCTCCAGGGTGTGTATGATACGCCGTTGGCCGAGGGCGAAGTAACCGGTCACGGCCAGTTCACCTTCTACAACCGCAGCGATTATCCCAACCTGGCTATCCTCAAATTCTGCGTAACCGGCTGGACAACTGATACGGGTTATTATACCTCCAACGGCCAAAAGCAGATGAACTATAACCTCTCCGACAGCAATTGGAACTGGATCATCTATCCGGCGTCTACCAACCCCGACCTGCTGAAATAATGTAACAGTCGGAGGGCTTCGACCCTCCGACACCTCTCAAGGCAGATACTTATCGTCTCTGTGGCGGTCGCTTTTCGGCGGCCGCCACAGTTATAAGAAAATGTTTTAATGCTTTACCGTGTTACTTGACTAAATCGTCCGGATGTGTTATGCTGTCGCCGTGGCATTCGCAAACCGGCCGTGGTATACTGCTTTCAGGTGCAAACCGGCGAGTGCCCCAAACGAAAAACAAGGCGGGAAAATCATGGAACAAAGCAGCCTGGCACGGCGAGAACAGCTGATGAGCGCCCTGGGAACCTTATATGAAAGCCTTGGATACGCGCGCTTTTCCATGCGCCGGTTTGAAGAATATGCGCTCTATCTGGAAAACAAGAATTTCCTGAAAAGCGATAGCGTGCTTACCTTTACCAATCCGGATGGAAAACTGATGGCGCTCAAGCCGGATGTGACCCTTTCCATCGTAAAGCACGCCCGTCGGGAACGGCAGGGGCTTGAAAAAGTATACTATAAAGAAAGCGTATACCGCCTCGCCCCCACGGCTAACGAGTTTACCGAAATCGACCAGATGGGCGTGGAGGCGATGGGCGCGCTGGACCGCTACGCCGTGGGCGAGGTGGTGCGCCTCGCTGTGGAAAGCCTGCGCGCCGTCAGCGGCGAGTACGTGCTGGATATCAGCCACATGGGTTTCGCCTCGGGCTTGATGGACGCAGCCGGCCTAAACGCTCAGCAGCAGGAAACGCTGTTTGCGCTGATCCGCCAGAGAAACGCACACGAGCTGACCCGCCTGCTTGATACGGAAAAAGTACCAGCGTACTTTGCGCAGCGCATCGTGCTGCTTTCAAAACTTTCCGGTCCCTTTCCCGAAACGCTTGAACGCGCGAAAGACGCGGTCGTATGCGAGGGGATGGCTCAGGCGCTTGACGAACTGGAAGCCCTGTACATTCTTTTAAAGGCGCAGGGGCTCAGCGACCGGCTGCTGCTGGATTTTTCCATGCTCAACGATTTGAACTACTATAACGGCCTCGTGTTCCAGGGCTACGTTCGCGGCGTACCGCGCGTGGTGCTATCCGGCGGCCGATACGACCGCCTCATGCGCCGTTTCGACAAAGAAGGCGACGGCATCGGTTTTGCTGTTTATCTGGACGAGTTGACGCGCCTGCTGGCCGAGCGCCCTGCATGGGACGCGGACGCGCTGGCGCTCTACTCCCCCATGGACGATCCCGCCAAGGTGAGCGCGGCGGTATTCGCCATGGCCGCGAGCGGGCTGCGCGTGCATGCCACCACGGAGCCACCCGCAGATTTTCGCGCCGAAAAAACGCTGCGTTTCGATGGCGAAACGTTCCGGGAGGTATAACCGTATGCTCAATATCGCGCTTCCCAAAGGCCGTTTGGGGGATAAGGCCTACCGCCTGTTCAACGCCTGCGGTTACCCCTGCGCCGCCATGGAACAGGACGATCGCCGCCTGGTGCTCGTAAGCGACGACAAACGGGTGCAGTATCTGCTGGTGAAGCCCAGCGACGTGCCCATTTACGTGGAACACGGCGCAGCGGACGTGGGCGTGGTAGGCAAGGATGTGCTGCTGGAAGGCGGCAACGACGTGTACGAGCTGATGGATTTGGGCTTCGGCGCGTGCCGGATGTGCGTGGCCGCCCCCGAGGGCTTCCGTGAAAACCTCGGCGCGCCGTTACGCGTAGCCACCAAATATCCGGCCATCGCCAAGCGGTATTACGCCGCGAAAAGCCGCGATATCGAGGTTATCAAGCTCAACGGCTCCATTGAGCTCGCGCCGTTGCTGGGCCTGAGCGACGTGATCGTGGATATCGTAGAAACCGGTTCCACCTTAAAGCAAAACCATCTGGAGATTCTCGAAACCGTATTGCCTATCAGCGCGCGGCTGATCGCCAACAAAGCGGCGCTGAAGTTCAAGACCTGCGAAATCCAGCCGTTACTCGCCACCCTGCAAACCATCCTTAAAAAAGGAGAAAACGCATGATTCGCATCCTCCGTTACGAAAACCAGCCCGTGGAACAGCTGTTTAACCGCGCCTCCGCCCCCGGGCGGGACGTTACCGCGACCGTCGCCGACATTCTTATACAGGTGGCTGCGCGCGGCGACGAGGCTGTGCTGGATTTTTGCGAAAAGTTCGATGGCGTACGCCCGAAAAGCCTGCTGGCAACGCCCGAGGAACTGGACGCGGCGGCAAGCCAGGTGGAGCCGGAGTTACTTGCGACCTTGCGGCTGGCTGCGGATAACATTACGCGCTTTCACCAGCTGCAAAAACGCGCGGGATTTATCGACGCGCGGGAAAACGGCGTGGTGATGGGTCAGCGCGTACTACCGCTTGCCAGCGTCGGCTTGTACGCGCCGGGCGGCACAGCGCGCTATCCCAGTTCCGTGCTCATGGCCGCGATTCCCGCGAAAATCGCAGGCGTGCCGCGCATTGTGCTGTGCACTCCGCCGGACAAAGACGGCAACATACCCGCGGTAATCCTCGCGGCGGCAAAGATCGCGGGCGTATCGCAGATTGTCAAGCTCGGCGGCGCGCAGGCCATCGCCGCGATGGCTTACGGAACGCAAAGCGTACCGTGCGTGGATAAAATCGTAGGCCCGGGCAACGTGTACGTGGCAACCGCCAAGCAGCTGTGTTACGCACAGGGGCTGGTGGATATCGATATGGTAGCCGGACCCAGCGAAATCCTGGTGATCGCAGATGGACGCAGCAACCCCGTTTTCGTCGCCGCCGATTTATTGAGCCAGGCAGAACACGACCGGCTGGCCGCCGCGTGGCTGGTAACCCCCGACGAAACACTGGCCGCGCGGGTTCAGGCCGAGCTGGAAACGCAACTTGCGAAGCTCCCGCGGCAGGCCATCGCCCGCGAATCCATCGAAAACAACGGACGGGTGATTATCGTTCCCGATCTGCAAACCGCCGTACAGGTTTCCAACGCCG
>JADGQP010000177.1 GCA_017881705.1 Christensenellaceae bacterium | reverse complement strand
GACTGGCGAGGGAAAAAATAAGAACACGGCGCGTCAGATAAACATCTGGCGCGCCGAAACGGTTTCAAACCGAATTGGGTTACTCCTGCGTAACGACCGAGCCTGAAAGCCGATCCACAATCAGCTTCCGGCTGCGTTCCATGGTATTGCGCTGATCCGTGCTCATGGCCTGGGGTGCGTCCGCGTTGCTGGGCACGACGCGGTAGAAGGTTTTACCGTTTAGTTTGTCGCGCCAAACATAGGTAGGCGTGTAGGTGAGCCGGTCGAACGTCACGCTGTCCGCAGCCAGATTGTACGTCATAGCAATATGCAAAAGTATGCCGGATATCGTATCGCGGTCCGAACGGTCAGAGGCCAACAGGTTTCCCAGCGAATACGCGCACAATACCTGGTGGCGGGTACCGTCCTTGCGTGTACCGGTCAGCGTTTCCACCGTCTGCACCGTACCGCTGCCGGTGCCCAGAATCAGGTCCGCACCCGCGTCGGCGATCGCTTGAGCCAGTTCCCGCTGCGAATCGGTGGGTTCGACCGCGCCGCTTTTTCCCCAGCGAAGGGAAACCACAACGATCTGCGCGCCGGCTGTGTGCGCCCCAGCGATGCCGGTGGTAATTTCGGGCAGCGTGAGCGGCGCGATGGCAAAGGCTTGCTCTTCCTGCGTGGTACTCTTTTGGCTGGCTGCGCTCAGCTCGTTTTGAAAACTGAGAAACGCAACGGTGATGTTTTGAACCTGCAGGATCGTCGCGTGTTCGCGGCTCTCGGCGGTGGGATAAACGCCGTAGATGGTGATACCAGCGGTCGACATCGCGTTAAGCGTCGTTTGGAGCCCCTCAACGCCCAGATCCAGGGCGCTTGGGTAACCATCGCACAGGACGTTGAAGCCTGTTGAGGAAAGGGCGCCCAGCGCGTCGGAAGGCATGTTGATATCCGTCAGCTTTTCGCCGCTCACAACCAGGTTTTCCAGCGTAGCCAGGTTGATATTGCTGTTCAGACCGCTGGCAAAGGCTTCGAACACTGGGCTGAATGCATAGCCCTGCGCGCTCGTGCAGGCTTTTTGGATGGCGGCATCTACGCTGATTGCGCCTGTAACGGTCAGCGACAGGGCGCGTGCGGGCGCTGCTGTGGAAGAAGGTGCCGGTTGGGTAGCGGAGGCAGCGTTAAACGGCGGGGCGGTAGCGGGCGTTGCGTTCGGCTCATTGCTTACGGACGCGGTCGGCTCGCCGCGGAACTCGCGCAGCGACGAATCAATCGCCACGCTTACGCGCTGAGGGTCAATGCGCAGTTGTACGTCGCCCATCAGTTTAGGAAATAAAAAAGCTCAGCCTGCCGCCACCAGCGCCGTAAGAACCAACGCGGTAACGGTTCCCAGCGACACGCCGCTCGCGTGTCTGCGTCGTCTGCGCATAGTTACCCTCCGTTTGCGGTTCCCGTGGGTTGATGGATCATCGGATTGCACTTGACCAGTATATACGGGAATGATATCATAAGGATATTCAATATGCAATACAGGGGGAACGGCCATGAGAATCAGCTTTTCCACACTAGGCTGCCCTCGCTGGAGTTTTGCCGAGATCACGGCCACGGCGGTGGATCTTGGATATCAGGGTATTGAAGTGCGCGGCGTTGGTAAAGATATTTCCGCGCCCAGCATACCGGATTTTTCGGATCAGAACCTGCCTAAAACCCTTGCGGAGCTCCGCCGTATGAGGCTTACCATCCCTTGCCTGGACAGCGATTGCTGCATCCACCTGCGGGAGAACGAGGCGGCCGTGAACGCGGAGATAGAGGCCTATGCCGTATTGGCGCAGAAGCTGGGCACCCCTTACGTGCGCATTATGGCGACCGCGCCGGTGCCCCAGCCCGTGGGCACGGTGGACGAGGGGTATGTGCGCGAACACGCCGTGACGCTGGGCGCTGTGGCCAAACGCTACGGCGTAAAGCTGCTGATTGAGACCCATGGGGTTTGGAGCGACAGCGAGAAGCTCGCGCGGTTGCTTAGCTGCGTGGGTTCCGACAGCGTAGGTGCGCTGTGGGACGTTCACCATCCCTACCGGTTCGTGGGGGAAAAGCCGCAGACCACCGTGAATAATCTGAAACCGTGGCTTTGGCACACGCACATGAAGGACAGCTTAAAAACCGCCGATGGGTACCGATATACCTTGCCCGGTTTTGGCGACGTTCCGCTGCCGGATGCCGTGAAAGCGCTACGGGAAAGCGGCTACGAGGGCTTTTATTCCTTGGAATGGGTGAAGCGTTGGGATACGACGCTGGAAGAACCGGGCATCGTGTTTGCGCATTTCGCCAATTATATGCGCACGCTGTAAATAAAAAAGCGCCCCGATCTTGGGGCGTTTTTATATTTTCTCCATAAACGCGTCCATCGCGCTTACAATGTCAGGCAATTCCGCGGACAGGGTGCAAACGTGCGGAGCCTCGGTAAGCGTGAGTTTTTGCTTAATCTTGCTTGCCGCGCCGTCCAGTATAATCTGCGCGCTTTCACGGGCGATCGTTCTATCGCCGTCGCTTTGTACGACCAGCAAGGGGCAGTCGATCTGGCTTAAATTCCGCCGCGCCATGCCGATTAGCCGACTTAAATCCGCGGCTTTTCGAGTGGGGAAGCCGGAATAGCCGAAATCAAACGCCGCGTAGGGCAGTTGCCGCCGTTCCTCGGGTTCCGTCCAACTGATACGGGGCATAAAAGGCGATAGCACGCGGGCGAAATGGAACAGCTTGTTTTGAACCGCCATGGGTGCGGATAGGGTCACGCAAGCATCCGCGAGTTTATCTTCGGCAAGGATCAGGCTAAGCACGCCACCCATGGACAGACCCGCGACCGTCACCGCAGTACAATGATTTCGCAGTTGAGCAAGCGCCTCGCGCGAGGCGTTGAGCCATTGCCGCCAATCCGCTGCGCCCATTTCCCTTTCGGTGGAGGCGTGCCCGGGCAGGTTAACACCCATTACCGTATAACCGCGTTGCCAAAGCATATCCCCAAGCGGGCGCATATGGGCGACGCTGCCGGTAAAACCATGCAAAAGCAGTACGCCCTTTTCGCTTCCATCCAGCAGGAAAGGTTTGCAGTTTTCGTGGTTAAAATGCACGGGGTCGTAGGACTTCAAAGCAATCGCTCCTTTACGAGAGGGAGGGGGAAACTAGGACGGTTATTTGTCAATACTGTCGATATCATCCTTCTGGCCCAGCACCAGCAGGATATCGCCTGTTTCAAAGGCGATGTCCGGCGCGGGGGAAACGATAAACTGACCGCTGCGGTGGATGGCCAGGATGCTAATACCGTATTTCTTGCGCACATCCACGCCGAGGATGGTATTGCCCGCCCATTTCATCGGCAGAATAATCTCCATCAACTGGTAGTCGTCGCTCAGGTCGATGAGTTCCAAAACATTGGGCGCCAACAGGGATTTGGCTAGCCGCATGCCCATATCGCGCTCCGGGAATATCACGCGGTCCACGCCTACCTTGCGAAGCACCTTGGCATGCAATTCGTCGGTTGCCTTGGCGATCAGGTATGGCACGCCCAGTTCCTTGAGCAATACGCACACAAGGATGCTGTCGCGCATATTCTGCCCGATGGATACGATAGCCGCGTCAAAATTACGTACGCCTAAGGACTGCAGCGCGCCCTCGTCCGTCGCGTCGATGCGGATGGCCTGCGTTACGTAGGGCGCGATTGCGTCCACCAGTTCCTGATCCGAATCAATCGCCAGTACCTCATGCCCCAGTTTATAAAGCGATTTCGCCAGGCTTTCGCCAAAACGGCCCAAACCCAGCACCATGTATTGCTTGCTCTTTTCCTTCATAGCGGTGATCCTCCGTTAACCAATCATGATTTTTTCTTCGGGGTAGCTGATGCGGTTCCTGGGGTTGTTCTCCATGCGGCTGGCCAGCGCGAACGCCATCGTCAGCGGGCCGACACGGCCAAAATACATCAGCGGTATCAACAGCGACTGGGAAAACGGGTTCAGCGTTTGCGTACCCGCGGCGCTCAGGCCAACCGTGGCGAACGCGGAAGTAGCCTCGAACACCAGATCCAGCATGCTCTTATGGTTGAAACGCTCGGATATGGAAAGCACGCAGGTGCAGATGATCACCAACCCAAGGCTGATGACCACGATCGTCAGAGCACGCTTTACCGTGTCGGAAGGCAGCTGTTTGCCAAAGATCCGCACGGAGTCGCGCCCCCGGATGACGCTAAGAACCAGCAAGAAAACGACGCTAATGGTGGTGGTTTTCACGCCACCGCCCGTGGATGCGGGCGAAGCGCCGATGAACATGAGAATTACGGATATCAGCTTGGTGCTGTCCGTCAGCCTGGCCTGGTCCAGCGATGCGAAACCGGCCGT
>JADGQP010000176.1 GCA_017881705.1 Christensenellaceae bacterium | reverse complement strand
TTCTGCGCTATGCTTGCGTGGGTACGCAATGGCCCGCCTACTGACCGTAAGGAGCGAAATTTTTGAAACGCAAACCTAAGTATACTTGGCTGTATTATCTGATCGTCCTATGCGTACTATTTAGCGCTTCGGTCGCGTGGACGCTTGCCGATAAACTGATTAAACAGCGGGAAAGCGCTCAAATGTACACTGCACTCAGCAGTGAGGCGGTTGTGACCGGAGAAACCGAATTTTCCGACACAACCTCAACGCCGACGTCCCCGGCAACAGGGAGTGAAGAAGAAGAAGAGGACCAGAACGATACCCTGTTTTACATGCAGAATGATGTGGTGGATCTTTCAGCCCTGGCGACAGCCACGATAGAGCCGACCGAATCGCCTACCGCAACACAGGGCGGCGCTGTCGCAGCAACGTCCACCCAAACGACACACCCGACCGAATCTCCTGCCGCTACGCAGAGCAGCGCCGTTACGGCAGCGTCCACCCAAACGGTACGCCCAAAAGCAACACCGGGGCAGGGATGGTCGTTGGTACTCCTTTCGCCCTCGCCGTCCCCGACAGTCACCCCGGAAGCAGGTATGCCAACGGTTTCCGCGGCGCTGAAAACGGGCATGCCCACGTCTGCCGCCGGGCAAGCAACCGCCACGCCGTCTTTGTCGGCTTCCACACAAGCGGCGGCTACTGTTGCCGGCGGATGGCTGTACATTGCGCCGACAGCCGCGCCTACGAACGAGGCAAAAACAACGGGCACGACTGCGGCAAAAAACACGTACGCATCTACGACGGCCGCCGCTGTAACCGGCAGGCCAACCGAAACACCCACCGCCGTTCCAACGCCGACGGCTGTGCCTGCACCGACGGCTGTGCTTGCGACGCTTACGGCTATGCCTACGTCAACGCCCACGCCTACGCCAACACCCACGCCTACGCCCGCAGCAACGCCGACTCCGCTTTCCACCAATAGCCCAACGCCAACGCCAAGTTCTGTACCCACAAACACACCGGCGCCAACCGACACAATCAAAAACCGTGTGGTGGTTATGGATAACGCCCACTACTCGGTGGATTTTTCCTATTTGAAAACCATCAATTCGGACGTTAAGGCTTGGCTGATTCAAGATAATACGGTGATTAATTATCCCGTGGTACAGGCCAAGAATAACGATTATTACCTCACCCATCTTTTCAACCGCAACATCAACAAGGACGGGGCTATTTTCCTGGACAGTGGAAGCTCGGAAAATTTTGATGACGCCAATATCTATATCTACGGCCACCACACTAAAACGGACTCGATGTTTTCCACACTGTCCAACTACAAAGACCAAGCTTATTATGATGCGCACCCACAGATGATCTTGCTGACGCCTTACGCCGATTACAGCATCGATTTGTTCTCGGCGGCGGTTTTCAGCGCCGACGATGAAACTTCGTGGCGTGTGAAGCAGTTTTTAAGAAAGTCGGAGTTTGACGCCTATATTCAAAAGCTGGAGGACAGCTCCGTTTTCAAGGCAAATCCGGACGCCATTCCGGAGTGGGGCGACCAGCTGATGGTGCTGGTTACCTGTACCAATACGCACCATGGGGAACGCTATGTGGTTTACGGCCGGATGCGGCAAATTGTCTATTCCAGCACGGAAAGCATCACCGTAACCAAAATGGACATGGATGCCAAGCCAACCTTGAGCAAGTGGGAAAACGTGCCGGGGCGCGGGGAAATGATGGTCTACGCGCAAAACGATCCGCTGTGGGGCAGTATGTATTATGAAAACCGCACCTCCAACCAACGTCGCCTTTTTGGTGCCGGAGGCTGCGGGCCTACCTCGGTCGCCATGGCGGTGGTCAACCTGGTACCCAAGGAAAGGCTGCCGGATATTTTCGGCTACGCAAGAAGCTCCATGGGCTATACCTTCACCGACGGCTCTGTAAACCAGTATTGCGCGAGCAGAACAAAGACGCAATACCAGATCCAGACGGTCGACGAGTACCTGCGCTATTACCCGTTGGTGATGGCCAGCTTTGCCACCGGCAACAACCTGTGGGGCGAGCTTTCCCGCAACAGCGAATCCGGAACGAGCTTAAAGTTCCTAAAACGCGTCGCCTTCCTGTATAAGTTGAAACTCACGTATACCGGCGACGAGGAGGTGGCGCTGCAGGCCGTGCGCGACGGCGCGCTTGCCGTGTGCAGCATGGGGAAGGATAACCCCTTTACCGGCGGCGGACACTATATTGTCATGGCCAGCGCGGATGACGAGTATGTCTATTTCCTGGATCCCTATCGGCAGGATAATTACGATCGCTTTGACACGGATCACCTGCTGACACAGATCGCCCCGGGCGTAGTGCGCGCGAAACTGGAGGATATGCATAATCTGCACATTGGCACGAATTACCTGCTCAGCACCACTGCTACAACCGCGACCACGGACTTGCCCGTGGTAACGGAGTAATTACCAACATGTTTCTGCCTGCGGCGCCGTTTACGGCGCCGCGGTGTTATAACCAGGCAAAACGCGCAGCGAAAATACGGTGAAAATACCGTAGCTCCGCTGTGCGTGCTTTCCGTGGCGAAACGCCTGTGTTACAATAAAACTGTCGCAACTGGCCTGCCCGAACAGACGCACCGAAACTGCCGACACAACGTGAACCGGCGAATGCCGCTATGGGAGGTTATCCATATGCTTGCGCAGGAAGTATTGGGCTTTTTTGAAGAGAACGATGTGAAATTTATCCGCCTGGCTTTTTTGGATCTGTTCGGAAGGCTGAAAAACGTGGCGATCCAACCGGATCTGCTGGCGCAGGCGTTCGATTCGGGCGTACCGTTTGACGCTACCGCCATTGATGGATTCTCCTGTGGCACGGATGGCGATCTGCTGTTAAGGCCGGATCCGAACACGCTGTGCATACTGCCCTGGCGGCCCCAGGCCAGCCGTGTATGCCGTTTGCTTTGCGATGTACTTACGCCGGATGGCAAACCTTACGCGGCGGATCCGCGCGCCATTCTGCGCCAGGCGACGGAGGCGGCGGAAGCCCTGGGGCTTTCGGTGCGCATTGGCTCGGAATGCGAGTTTTACCTTTTTGAGGCGGACGAGCAGGGCAACATTACCAACCGCCCGCAGGACAGCGCAGGCTACCTGGATGTTTCGCCGCTGGATCGCGGGGAGGATGTGCGCCGGGAAATCAGCCTTACGCTTGCGTCCATGAATATCCAGCCGGAAAGCAGCCACCATGAACGCGGCCCCGGACAAAACCAGATCGACTTTCACCGTGCCGATCCCATGACTAGCGCCGACCACCAGGTGGCCTTCCATAACGCGGTACGTACCATCGCCGCCCGTTACGGGCTCAGGGCGTCCTTCATGCCCAAGCCCCTCACGGACGAAGTGGGCAACGCTTTCCATATAAACGTTTCGTTTTATAGGGACCGAAATAACCTGATGCGCATGGAGCAGGGAGAACTCAGCCCCGAGGCGCGAGCCGCCATGGCGGGCGTGCTTAACCGTCTGCCGGATATGACCCTTTTTTTAAACCCCATTCCCAACAGCTACGAACGCCTGACCGACGAGGAATCACCCAACCGCGTATGCTGGTCCACGCTGCGCGGGCGCAGCGCTTTGCGCCTACCGCTGCCGCAGAACCGTTTCGCGCGCTTTCAGGTTGCCAGCCCCGACCCGACCTGCAATGCTTACCTGGCCTACGCGCTGGTGATTCGCGCGGCGCTGGAGGGCATGGAGGGCAACGAAACGCTGCCGCCTTCCGTGGGTGGCGATTGGAGAAGCGTGCCTGTGCTGCCGGAGAGCCTGCCCGAGGCGATTGCCGCCGCGAAAGGCAGCGCCTTTATCCGGCGCAGCCTGCCGGAGTGCGTGATTGCGGAGTTTTTACGCGGCGGCGAGCGGTTGCTGACGATGGATCGGCAGGATAAAACCAAACTGTTCCACAACCAGTTCGAACGCTTCTAGCCAAACGTCGGCTGAAAGGGGGCATTCGATGGCGGAAGGCAAAACGTTGCTGATCGCCTCGCAGGGGTTGGATAAGCTCCGGCAATGGCTTGGGGAGATACAAACCGGCGAGATTATCGCCATGCAGAGTGCCACGGAGGCGCGCCGTATTATCGCAGGCGACGCGTATGCGATGGTGATTATTAACGCGCCTTTAATTGACGAAACAGGCCTGGAACTGGCCATTGATTTAGCCAAGCGTACCACCGCGACGGTGCTGATGCTGGTAAAAACCGAATTGGCCCCTATGATTGCGGATGCGTCCATGGAGGCCGGCGTGCTGTTGGTAACCAAACCCGTAATTCCGCAGCTGTTTGAACAAACGATCCGGGTAGGGATGGCTTGCCGGAACCGAATGTTACTATATAAAACCGAAAATGAGAAGCTGCAAAATAAGTATGAGGAGCTTAAGATTATCGATCGGGCTAAATGCCTGCTGATCGAGCATATGCACATTACCGAGGAAGAAGCGCACCGTGTGCTGGAAAAGGAAGCCATGAACACAAGAATGCCCCGTGTGCGCGTGGCAAAGTCGGTGCTGGAACGCTTTGAGCTGTAAGGGGGAGCGCAGGCCGGGTTTCTGTTTTGCCTGGGAAAATTCGAATATCTTGACGCGCGCTTCGCCCTTTGGTATACTATCGCTTGACCGTCGAAACGTGGAGCGGTATCGAAGAGGTCATAACGGCCCTGACTCGAAATCAGGTGACGGGCAACCGTCCGTGGGTTCGAATCCCACCCGCTCCGCCAGAAACTTCTGAAAAGCCATGCTTTCAGAAGTTTTTATTTATCAATGGTGTCTGAACAATCACCCTAAAGTCTGTCGTGAACGAGAACGGTAAGGAATCAAGCACCTTAAAATATAGTCGCATAATCTTCAAAGACAGTAGGCCAATATAGCCAATATTTTAATGTTGCCAGGAAACAGGCGCAACCCGCGAGCCTATCCGGCCCGCGGGTTGCGCTGGTTTAGTTGTTGCTGTTTGTTACTTTTGAGCCGCTGCCCATGCATTCAGCTGCGTCTGCTTCTCTGCGATAATGTCGTTTACGCCGGACTGATCCAGCTCGTCCAGGAAGTTCTGCAGCAGAGTGTCCGTATCGCCAAGATTGAGCATCAAAGTATTGTAATACTTTGCTACCGTATTGTTGCAAGCCGCGATTTCATCCGCCACGTTGGTAGGATCAAATGTGAAG
>JADGQP010000175.1 GCA_017881705.1 Christensenellaceae bacterium | reverse complement strand
CAATCAATTCGGGGCTTTCCACGCTGATTTGCGAAAAGAAAACACGATATACGCGAGTATTGCGCGCCGGTGTGGGTGCGTTTCGCGTTTATTGTATGCAGACCTCGTGCATTAACGCAGGTAAGCGTCCTTTTTTTGCAAATACTGCTCGTACGAAATCAGGATCTCGCGGGGTTTGCTGCCCGCGCTCTTGCTTACGATGCCGCGCGCGGCCATATCGTCGATCAGCCTGCCAGCACGCGCATAGCCGATTTTCATGCGTCGCTGGAGCATGCTAATGCTTGCCTGCCCGTCGGTCAGCACCATTTCCACGGCTTCCTGCAGGCGATCATCCTGATCACTGTCGTCCGCATCGTCGGCGTCTGCGTCGGTCTCGTCCGCGCTTTGGCTTTCCATAATTTCGTTAATGCTCACGTCGTAGTCGGTCTCGGAGTTGTTGCCGATATACTCTACCACGTTATTGATTTCCGCATCGCTCACAAAACAACCCTGCACGCGGGTCGGTGCCTTCGCGCCCGTAGGAAAATAGAACATGTCGCCGCGGCCCAGCAGTTTTTCGGCTCCGTTCATATCCAATATGGTGCGGCTGTCGATGCTGGAAGCAACCGCGAAAGCGATACGCGAGGGGACGTTGGCCTTAATCAGGCCTGTAATCACGTTCACGGTCGGGCGCTGGGTCGCTATTACCACATGGATGCCCGCTGCGCGCGCCAGCTGCGCAAGGCGGATGATGCTCTCCTCCACTTCCTTTTTGCAGGCGAGCATCAGGTCGGACAGCTCGTCGATAATAATCACGATGCGCGGCAGTTTTGGCTCGTCGCCCTTCACCTTGGCGTTATAGGCAGTAATCTCCCGCACTCCCTTGCTTTGCATTTTATGGTAGCGATCCAGCATTTCCTGCACGGCCCAGGCCAGCGCGCCCGCTGCCTTGTGCGAGTCGCTCACCACGGGGATCAGCAGGTGCGGCACATGGTTGTAACCTTGCAGTTCCACCACCTTGGGGTCGATCATGATCATGCGTACCTCTTCGGGTGAGGCACGGAAAAGCAAGCTGTTGATGATCGCGTTGATGCATACGGATTTACCGCTGCCGGTTTGTCCGGCAATCAGCAGGTGCGGCATCTTGGCCAAATCGCAGATCACCGGGCGACCCGAGATATCTTTGCCCAGCGCCACCGAAAGCGGAGATTTGGCATTGGTCATTTCGGGGCTGGTGAGCACCTCGGCCAGCGAAACGCCGATGATTTCCTGGTTGGGCACCTCTACCCCGAACAGGTTGGTCCCCGGTATAGGCACCTCAATGCGCACTCCGCCGTTGGCTGCCATATCCAGCGCGATATTGTCTGCGATGTTCATAATGCGCTTCACGTTAATGCCGCTGGAGTTCAGCCCCAGCTCGAAACGCGTTACCGCGGGGCCGTGCGTTACATGCTGCACCTGCGCGGGAATGCCGAAGCTGTCCAGTGTCTGTTCCAGCCTGATCGCGTTGAGCCTGTCCATTTCCCGCGTGTCCGGCGGGGTTTGCGTCTGCAGGTTCAGCAACTCGATCATCGGGTAAGGGTAAGCTTTTTCGTGCCCATCCGTTGTCGCGCCATGCTCGGCTTTAGGCGGTGTTGGACGGTTGGGTTGGTTCGAGCGTTGGCCGGTCGCAAGTTGGCTTCCGGCAGGTTTTTTATAGGCCGAAAAGGGGTCGTTCACGGGCGCGGCAGGTTCCATCCTGGTCTGCTCATCCGGCGCGCGGTAAGCCGCGGTTTGGTTGGCATAGGCGATCTGCTCCCGCGACATCGCACCGGGTTTTGAAACGTTCTGCGCGCTTGCCGCAGGTGGGTTCGCCGCCAGGCCGCTCCCAAAGGCGCGTGTTTGCTTCGCAGCGCTGCGTAGGCGAGCGTCATCCAGCGTGTAGTTATAAGAAGACGCAGTTTCCTCCGGATTGCTGATCCGCTGCTGAATCTGTTCCTTGCGTTTGCGGTTATCCTCCATTTTTTCAAGCGCACGGTTCATGTCGCGGTCCCTGACCGGCGCGTCTGCAATAGCCGTCAACGCCCCTGCGGTATCCGCCGATTTTTTACCCAAAGGTTTCTTAAGTTTCCAGGTTGGTGTGCTGGCTCCGTCGGGAAGTTCCGGCACGATCATGTCGTTAAACAAACCGCCTTGCGGCACGTTCGCGGGGTTTGGAAACGCCGCCTGTGGCATGAGTTGCTGTGTGCCGTTCATAGCGGGCATCCCCTGCGGCCAGGCAGCGTTCCCCGCGAAAGCCGAATATCCCTGCGGAGCGGCGGGCTGTGTTTGCCCGGGCATCGGCTGCGTGTACTGTGCGGGCTGCATGGGAGTATTCATCGCGGTTTGGTTTTGGGTAAGCCCCCGACTGTCCGCCTCCGCGCGCTCCTGCGCCGCCAGCTGTTTTTCATACACTTTTTGCTGGCGTTTCAATTCGCGCTGCTCCAGCCGTTGATCGGAAGTTCCCCGAAAATGACGCACCATGCCCACAACGTCCAATTTGGAAAAGAAAAGCACGCAGGTTAGGGAGATCGCTCCCAGTATCGCCACGCCTATGATATAGCTGGTATAAGTCCACAGGGGCCATGCGGTCAGCATGCCCAGCGCGCCCCCGAAAGCGCCGCTGGCGGCGCTTAACTGGTAACCGGCGGTGATGACGGCCCAATACCCGGCCGCATCAGGCGCCGGGGGCTTGAGGTTTTGGTTATGTACAATCGCGTATTCCAGCAGATCGCGCGTGCCGATTTTACTGAGCAGGTTGAGGATGCCCAATACGCAAAAATATAACAGTAATAATAACAAAATTGCGCGCACAGGCGCTTTTCGGCGCGCCGAAAACGCGACCAGCGCACCGCCCCAGATGAAAAACAGCGGAATGCCCGGACACATTACGCCGCCCAACCCCTGCATGCCCTGTTTAATCGCCGTAAACACCGCGCCGCTGACGCCGCCTACAATGGAGATAAGCGACAGCACGCCGATAGCGATCAACAGCACCCCAAGGATGCTCCTGAACAGCAAGGAATCCGAATCGTAGGTTTTCGCCCTGCCCCGTCTTGCGTATGGCATAATTCCTCCGGCATCTCGTTGCGTGTTACTCTGTAAGCCTTATCGCGTATAAAAGATCGTTCTCGTCCGCGTACAGGAGCAGCTGGCGGCCGCTTATTGTGTAATAATCCGCCGTACCGGCGGGCAGGCCGTAATCGTAGGCCATATCGTCGTCAAACGCGACGGAACTGTCCGGTTCGCCCAGGATCTGGCGCCAGCGGGCACGGGATGTAACGCCCGTTTGGATACCGTACAGGTTGGTGCGCAGGCTCATAACGCCTTGCACCTTGGAATCGGCGTAGCCCGTTGTAAGCGCATCGGAAAGCACCAGCACCTGGCGGAACATCGGCGCTTCCAGTTGGTAATACTTGCCGCCCGGGTATTCGTCCGGCTGGCGCAGCAGGCGGTAGCGAGCAACCAGATCGGCTATCGCGTCGCCCAGCTTAACCGGGATGTGTGGCAGCTGTCCATCCGTCACGGCTTTTACGATGTCGGCCTTGATCTGCGCGTCACCAAGCGTTTGCGGCAGCGCCCCCAGGCGTGCGGGCAGCGCGGCCGGATCCGTAATCAGGTAATCCGTCAATTCGTCGTAAGTAAACTGCGCCGCGCCGCTGTAACCGCTGAGCCAGGAAAACTGCTGCGGCGGATAATAAAAGGTGATTCCGTCCGCACCCAGGTAAAATTGATCCGTGGGCAGCGGCGAAAGCGAAGCGTTGACCAGGTACGCGGAAAGGTCGTCCCCAATGGTGTTTTCCAGCGTCGTTTCCATGAAGGATGCGGCAGCATCGGGATCCGAGAACAGATCGGCCATCGTGAGCTCGTTCCCGGTGGTAAGATCATAGCTTAATGCTGTGTATTCCTGCCCGCTTCTGCCATTTTCCATCGCACCATACGCACTGATAACCGTTGAAAACACGCCCGCGCTTAGATAAGCGTCGTACGTTACGGTTAGTCCGATGCCGCCGCCTTTGAGCGTGCTCAGTGTAATCATGCGCTGCGCGATTTTTGCCTTTTCCACAATCGCGTCGTTTATGGCGCTCTGTATGGATGGATCAGCCATGCCCGACAGCTGCGGATAGCGAATGGAGTTTTCCCCCATCACAGTCGACACTTCGGTTACGGCTGGCTGATTCGCCTCGGACAGACCGGCGGCATGCCCGCGAACGGCCGATGGAGCCGACAGGACAAACAATGCGCAAAGCGCAAACAGCATTGTCCGATAGAAAAGGCGAAGCCTCCGCACAACCATCACGCTCCGTTCCAACCGATAATTCATTATACATCATTAAAAAGTGTGTTGCAAGAATGTTACGGTTCTATCATAGTGTATACATAAATGGATTTTGACCATGAGAACCGAACGTTTTCAGCAAACTGGCAAGGGACAGATCAAAAAAATACTTGCATTCACCACACCGATCATGGTATACTTTTCGCTGTGACAAACGGACGGTCCTCTACCCAGGCATATGGCCTGAAGGTACGAACGTCTATGAGGGAAGGAGGCACATGAAATGAGTGAAATCATTCGTTCCATTGAAAAACTTCAGCTTCGTTCCGATCTGCCCGAGTTCAACGTCGGCGACACCGTCCGCGTATGGGTTAAGGTCGTCGAAGGCGATCGCGAGCGTCTTCAGGCATTTGAAGGCACTGTGATGGCCAAACGCAACGGCAGCATTCGTGAAACGTTTACGGTTCGCCGCGTAAGTTACGGCATCGGCGTGGAGCGTACGTTCCCGCTGCATTCCCCGCGTTTGGACCGTATCGAGTTGGTGCGTAAGGGCAAGGTTCGCCGGGCAAAGCTGTATTACCTGCGTAACCTGCAGGGCAAGGCTGCCAAAATCAAGGAAGCCGACCGTACCTAATGCCGTCGGTTATCCGCCGTTCCCCCGCTTTCCGAAACGGATGCGGGGGTTCTTTTATATTTCCGGCACGCCGAAAACAGTAATCCTTACACCAGAGACATATAAGCATTTGAAAACGGCCCCGCTTGATAACGGGGCCGTTTTAAGGTCTGTTTTACGTCCTTGCTTTACTTGGAGTACTTGGGCCGCGTGACGTAGGTGGTGTGCAGCAGCTCATGAGCCTTATGGCTGTTGGGCTTGCCCAGGTATTCGTCGTAAATCTTTTTAATCATGGGGTTTTCGTGGCTCTTGCGGTACTTCTTGCCCGCGTCTTCGTTGTACAGCGCTTTGGCGCGCTCCACGCGGATATCCGTTACGGCGCGGGTGTTCGCGTCTACGATCGGCTGACCGCCGCCGTTTACGCAGCCGCCCGGGCAGCCCATGATCTCGATGAAGGCGTAGCTCTTTTCGCCAGCCTTGATGGAATCCAGCAGTTTGGCGGCCATGCCGGTGCTGCTGGCTATAGCGACGTTCACGTCCAGATCGCCGATTGTCACGGTAGCTTCCTTAATACCCTCCACGCCGCGTACGCACGTGAAGTTCACATCCTCAAGCTCCTTGCCGGTGATGAAGGTGTAGGCGGTACGAAGCGCCGCTTCCATAACGCCGCCGGTTGCGCCGAAGATTACGCTTGCGCCGGTGCTTTCGCCCAGCAGGCTGTCGAAGTCCTCATCCGGCAGGTTTTTAAAGTCGATGTTGTATTGCTTGATCATGCGAGCCAGCTCGCGCGTGGTGATTACCACGTCCACGTCCGGCAAGCCGCCGTTGGCAAGCTCGGGGCGTTTGGACTCAAACTTCTTGGCGGTGCAGGGCATCACGGACACCACCACGATGCTCTTGGGATCCACGCCCGTCTTTTCGGCGTAGTAGCTCTTAATCAAAGCGCCTTCCATCTCGTGCGGGCTCTTGCAGGTGGACAGGTTGGGCAGGAACTCGGGATAATAATACTCGCAAAATTTAATCCAACCCGGGGAGCAGCTGGTGATCATCGGCAGAACGCCCTTGTTGGTAATACGGCTTACCAGTTCAGTCGCTTCTTCCATAATGGTCAGGTCGGCGGCGAAATCCGTGTCGAACACCTTAGCGAAGCCCATGTGGCGAAGCGCGGCGACCATTTTGCCCGTTACGCTGGTGCCCATCGGCATCCCGAACTCCTCGCCAAGCGTCGCGCGCACGGCCGGAGCCGTCTGCACCACAACGTGTTTCGTGGGATCGCTCAGCGCTTTCCAAACCAGATCGGTATCATCCTTCTCGTGCAGCGCGCCCACGGGGCATACGGTAACACACTGTCCGCAGTTGATGCATGCCATTTCGGAGAGGTGCATATCCCACGGGGAACAAATGGCGGTTTTAAAGCCGCGTTTGGTGGGGCCGATTACGCCGACATCCTGCACTTTATCGCAAACCGATACGCAGCGGCGGCACAGAATACACTTGTTGTTGTCGCGTACGATGGAGGGCGAAGCGTCGTCTACGTCGTAATGGTTCATGGCGCCGGCGTACTTTTCGCCGTCTTCCACGCCCAGGTCACGGCAGAGCTTTTGCAGTTCGCAGTTCTGGCTGCGTATGCAGGTAAGGCATTTCTTGTCATGGTTGCTTAAAATCAGCTCCAGCACGGTCTTGCGCGCCTCGCGCAGAGCCGGCGTGTTGGTTTTCACCACCATGTCCTTGGTTACGGGCAGCACGCACGCCGCCTGAAACATACGCGCGCCGGTATCCACCACGCACATGCGGCAGCTGCCGGATTGGTTGATATCCTTCAAATAGCACAGCGTGGGAATTTTAACGCCCGCAATGCGCGATGCCTCCAGCACGGTCGTACCGGCAGGAACCTCCACATGCACGCCGTCGATTGTAAGCGGAATCATCTGTTCCATGGTTGTTCCTCCTCGTTATCTCTTCTCGATCGCGCCAAAGCGGCATTTTTCGACGCAGCTTCCGCACTTGATGCACTTGGTAGCGTCGATGACGTGCTTTTCCTTCACCACGCCGGAAATGGCGCTTACGGGACAAACCTTGACGCAGGCCGTGCAACCGCGGCATTTGTCGGTAATCACGTAATTCAGCAGCGCCTGGCAATGGTGAGCGGGGCAGCGCTTTTCGCGGATATGGGCTTCGTATTCATCGCGGAAATAGTGGATCGTGGATAATACGGGGTTGGGCGCGGTTTGGCCCAGGCCGCAAAGCGCCGTGGCCTTAATGTTCTTGCCCAGCGTTTCCAGCTTTTCAATGTCGCCTTCTTCGCCCTGTCCGTGTACGATACGCTCCAGAATT
>JADGQP010000174.1 GCA_017881705.1 Christensenellaceae bacterium | reverse complement strand
GTTCAGCAGTCGGGGCGGGTGTTTCGGCAACAGGTGCCTGTGTGGCGGTTGCAAAAGAACCGCTATCTACTACTGTTTCGGGCGCTTGCGTGGCTTCCGGTATGGCGGTGGGTTCCGCAGTAGGCTCGGCAGTGGGTTCCGCGGTAGCGGCGGGCTCCTGCGTGGGAGCCTGTTCCGTAGTAACGTCCACTTGGGCGGGATCCAGCGTTACATTAGGCTGATCGGGGAGCACGGAACCATCCGGCCATTCCACGGCGGGGGTGGCGGTAACTTCGGGTGCGGTTGTGCTTTCCTGTGTAGCAGTCTGGGCGGGGGCGGCATCCGGCGTGGCATAAAACACGTCCTGCTCCACCACAACCTCACTCTGCGTATCCTGTGCGAAGGCGACTCCAAAGAAGCAGAAAGACAACATCAGACTCAGCGCCAATGCGGTACATTTTCTAAGTTTCATCGTTGCTTTCCCCTCCTTCTTCCATCGGATAGCAATACTATACCACACTGGCAGTTACGTTCACGGTTACATCTGCGCGTGTTCGCAAGTTTTTTCCGTTTTTACAGGTCTTGCTGTGAAACCCTTATATATCAAAGCATTCCGGCGATACATTATACGAGGAGCCTTGCAGGAATTACATACATTACGAAAATATTACAATAATGTTTAACTTGTGATGCAACCGAGAGCCGTCCCGATCCCACGATTCCGAGGGCCACGTAACCCAATGATTGCCTGCCTGTGCGCCGTCGATCCGCAGGGGGAAAACGTGCCTGTGTTTTCACTCTCTTTAAAACCGGGTATATCCGCCACAGATCATTTGGAAAGGATGTTGAAAGCAATGGCATGCACGGTAACCCTCTCCGGCGGAGAAGTACAGCAAACGGAGATTGACGCTTATGTCCGCAGAGCCGAGCGAAAATTCGGCCGGCAACCCGAGCACATCGACATAAAGGTGGATGGGGACGAGGTGGAACTGAACTACGATTTCACCGGCCAGCCCTTTCACCGCATTCGCCGTATCACCGGCTATCTGGTGGGCACGCTGGACCGTTTTAATAACGGTAAGCGAGCCGAGGAGCGCGACCGCGTGAAACACGCGCTGTAACACGCCCCGAACCCTCACAACCGGCACCGTTTCGCGCGGCCGCCGGTTATGGCGCCAGTCGCGCGAATATTTCTATAACGCTAATCGCGCAGATCCGCTTGACAAATACGATCCTGTTTTTGGTATACTGGTAACAAACAGGTTCCTTATCAACGCAAACGCACCTGGCGGAAAGGAAATTTTATGGATAACTTTCGTTTTTACGCACCCACGTACTTCTGTTTTGGCCGCGACAGCGAAAAGGAAATCGGCGAACTGGTTAAACGTTTCGGCGGGCACAAGGTGCTGCTGCATTACGGCGGCGGCTCCATTAAACGCAACGGTGTGTACGACCGGGTGATCGCCTCGCTTCAGGCGGCAGGCCTGCCTTATGTGGAGCTTGCGGGCGTGCAGCCCAACCCGCGCAGCGGGCTGGTGTATACGGGCATCGAGCTTTGCCGTAAGGAAAAGGTGGATTTCGTTCTCGCGGTTGGCGGCGGCAGCGCCATTGATTCGGCCAAGGCCATCGCCGCGGGCGTGCCCTACGACGGGGATTTCTGGGATTATTACGCTACCGGTAAACCTGTGGATGTTGCCTTGCCGGTCGGCACGGTGCTGACCATCGCGGCGGCGGGCAGCGAGGGCTCGCCCGATACGGTAATTACGCAGGAGCGCGGCAATTTCAAGCGCGGCGCCACGGGCGAAGCGCTTCGGCCGAAATTCTCCATCCTCAATCCTGAATCCATGCTCACGCTGCCGCCCTATCAAACGGCTTGCGGCATCACCGATATGATGGCTCACGTTTGCGAACGTTACTTCACCAATACAAAAAACGTGGAAATTACCGACCGGCTCTGCGAAGGCGTGCTGAAAGCCATTGTGGAGGAAGCGCCTAAAGTGATCGCCGATCCGCAGGATTACGAGGCTCACGCCAATATTATGTGGTCGGGCATGGTGGCGCACAACAACATCGTTGGCGTTGGCCGCGAGCAGGATTGGAACAGCCACCGCATCGAACACGAGCTGTCCGCCCTGTACGACGTTGCGCACGGCGCGGGGCTGGCTGTGATTATGCCCGCGTGGATGCGTTACGTGATTCCCCATAACGTAAGCCGTTTCGCTCAGTTCGCGGTGCGCGTGTGGGGCTGCGATATGAACTTTGAACACCCGGAGATGACCGCTGCGGAAGGCGTGTCGCGTTTCCGTACGTTCCTTACTTCCATCGGCATGCCCGCCACCCTGGCCGAGCTTGGCGCTAAAGAGGAGGACATTCCCCGCATGGTCGAGCATCTTTTCACCGCCGAAAAGGAGCCGATGCCCGGGTTTATGCAGCTGGGCCGTAAGGACGTGGAGGCAATTTTCAGGTTATGCGCGTAAAAGCGCTTGTTAGGGGAGGGGCTTCGGCCCCTCCCCTTGCCTTTTCCCCTAAACGGGGAAGGAGATGCGTCTGCGGACGCACCAAAGGGCTTTCCGCTCGCCCTTTGGAAACCTTCGGCGCACCTTAGCGCAAGTAAATCTCTTTGATTATTATCATATCGTTATTTTTGATTATTATCATATCGTTATTCGTTGTAGGTTTCGGTAGTGAGTTCTGCGCCCGCAGGCGTCCGAAGGATGCAGGGGCGAGGGAAAGCCCCTGCCCATGCCCGCAGGCATGGCTCCCTACTCCGCGTACCAGCGGGTATATGCGCAAGTATAAAAAAGTGGAGGAAGGAAACAATTCCTTCCTCCAACTGCAGGCGTTTCACCGCCTTATCTCTTACTTTGCATATTCCGTGGAGCGCGTTTCGCGAATTACGTTCACGCGAATCTGACCCGGATACTCCAGTTCCTTCTCGATGCGCTTGGCGATGTCTTTGGCGAGGATCCTGATACCGTCGTCGGTTACGTCCTCGGGCTTCACCATGATGCGCACTTCGCGGCCGCTCTGGATAGCATAGCACTTTTCAACACCCTGGAACGAGTTGGCAATCTCTTCCAGCTTCTCAAGGCGCTTGATATAGTTTTCCAGGCTCTCGCGGCGGGCGCCCGGGCGCGCGGCGCTGATAGCGTCGGCTGCCTGTACCAGCACGGCCTCAATGGTCTGGGGTTCTACGTCGTTATGATGCGCAAGGATTGCGTGGATCACATCGGGGCTCTCGTGATATTTACGTGCCAGCTCCGCGCCCAGGGTCACGTGCGTACCCTCGGCTTCATGGTCCACGGCCTTGCCGATATCGTGCAGCAGACCCGCGCGCTTGGCCAAAGCCACGTCCGCGCCCAGCTCCGCGGCCATCATGCCCGCCAGGTGGCTGACCTCGATGGAGTGTTTGAGCACGTTCTGGCCGTAACTGGTGCGGTATTTCAACCGGCCCAACAGCTTCACCAACTCGTGGTGAATGCCATGCTGGTGGGTTTCAAAAACCGCCTGGTCGCCGGCTTCGCGGATCTGGTTGTCTACTTCCTTCTTGGCCTTTTCCACCATTTCTTCGATGCGGGCGGGGTGGATGCGTCCGTCCACAATCAGCTTTTCAACGGCGATGCGGGCGATTTCGCGGCGTACGGGGTCAAACGCGCTTACGATTACCGCTTCGGGTGTGTCGTCGATAATCAGGTCCACGCCTGTGGCGGTTTCAAGGGCGCGAATGTTGCGGCCCTCGCGGCCGATGATGCGGCCTTTCATATCGTCGCTGGGCAGGGTGATTACGGACACGGTAGTCTCCGCCACATGGTCGGAGGCGCAGCGCTGAATGGCCAGCGCGATGATGTTGCGGGCTTTCTTTTCGCCTTCCTCACGGGCCTTGGCTTCGATATCGCGCACGGTGGCGGCGGCATCGTGATAGGCTTCCTTCTGGATGCGGCTGATCAGCGACTGGCAGGCTTCGTCCTGCGTCATGCCGGCGATGCGTTCCAGTTCCTCGTCCTGCTTGTGGCGGCTATCCTCCAGCGCGTCCACACCCTTCTGGATTTCGGCGGCGCGGTTGTTCAGCTGCTCTTCGCGGGCTTCCATCGAATCCTGCTTTTTATCCAACTGTTCCTCGCGTTGGATTATACGGCGTTCACTGCGTTGTACCTCCGCGCGGCGGTCGCGGCATTCGCGGTCCAGCTCGGTTTTCAGACGCAGTACTTCTTCCTTGGCTTCCAGGATCGTTTCTTTTTTCTTTTCGTCCGCCTTACGCATGGCTTCGTCCAACAGGTTCTTGGCGTATTCCTCGGTGCGGCCGATTTTCTTTTCCGATGCTTGTTTGCGGTAAGCGTAGCCCAACGCGACGCCTAACGCGGCGGTGACCAGTGCGATGAATATGGCGAGTATGGGGTTCATTTCGTTTCGCTCCCTCTGTGAAGTGTTCTACCGGCTTTATTTATACGTTTGAACGGGTGGAAGCTCGGGTTTCCCCATATACGGAAAAAGCCCCCGGGCGATGCCCGCGTGGCTGCTGCATATGGATATTCAAGGAACCGGCGTTCTGCCTTTTGCTCCGACGTCCGCAGCTGCACGCACATACGGCGGCGCGTATTGGCCGCGCGCAACAGCGCAAGCGTCATCGACGCTCAAACATATACAACAAGGAGGCGTTGCCGCCGCCTTTCGTAAACCCGCCGCCGGAAAGTTCCGGCACACATAGGGACTTGCGCCCTTTTGCAAAGCGGAGAAGCCGATCCATGGAAATCTATTCCAATAACAGCTGGGGCGCTTCCAAACGGGAAGGGCAAGCCCCAATCAGCCGACATGGCTATTGTATACGGTTGTGACATTTTTGTCAAGGGAACGTTAAAAGTAGAAGAAAATCGTAAGATTTTCATGATAAAGTGATGTTTTTCGCCCCGTACGGGGTTTGGCAGGCGATTGAACCGGTTGATTTACGTTATACGCCGTTATTTTCTATACCTACGGTTTCCGGCGAATACAGTTCGCTGCCCTCAGGTTCCTCGTTATGGTTCAGGTGCCCCTTGCCGCGGTTGAAACGTCTGAGCACCGGCACGGCGAAAATCAGCCCCATGGCGATGTAAACAAACATCATGGTCACACGGTTGAGCAACGAACTCGCCACACCTTCGGAGAACATCGCGCCCAGCGCCAATGTAGCCGCGCCCATGATGCTTTCCCGCAGGCCCACATTACCGGGAACGATCGCCACAACGCTGGCCAGCCAGGAAACGCTGGAATAAAACAGGGCTTCGTACAGGTTAATCGGCAGCCCGGCCGCCTGGAAGCAAACCATGTTAATGAACAGCCGCACCAGATTGCCAGCGATCATGCACAGCAGCAGCCGCCACAGCAGCCAACGGTTACGCAGCAGCGCGTTGAAGCCCGTAATCACATCCCGAACCAGCTTGTACTTGTCCAGCTTTTTACGCAGACGGCCTTCCGCCCGAAGCGAAAGCCACAGAAACAGCGCCATGAAGGCTGTGCCCGCCGCCAGCAGCGCCCAGAGGATCGTGGGCCATTGGCGGTCGATCAGCCCCATGCAAAGCAGCGCGATCAAAATTTGTAACAGCGAAAACGCCACGCCGAACACCGCGTTGCCCGCCGTGATGGCGACGCTTTTTGTGTAAGCCAAACCCTTTACACGCTTGTAATACGTGGCTGAAAACACCAAATCGGCGCGCATGGGCAGCACGTAGGCCATGGAGTCGGTTACACAAACCACGCCCATCCAGTCCGTAAGGCTCAGCTTCAGACGGAAGGTTTTAAGAATCAGCAGATGGTACAGGCAGTTGATGATGCAGCTGAGTAACCCCAGCGCCAGCAGAATCACGATCGTCTGGGGCGACAGCTGCAGCAGTCTGCTCATTTCATCCCAATGGGTATACACGTACCAGGCCAGAAGCCCCAGAAGAATTAAAAACAGCGCCGTGGAAACGATGTTTTTCCACTTCGCGCGGCCGGGTTTACGCGGTTGGGTCATGGCGGCTCCTTTTTCCAAAGCAGATCGAAACCAAAATAAGAGCGCGCGGCGCGCGCCTGTCTCGGACTTACCCATTATAAGGGCCGCGGCGCGCGCCTGTCAATACGCGCGGGCGGGGTGCGGCTCGCCGGGCAGTATTTACGAAAGGCTACTTACGCTATTATCACTTCGCGAGCGGGGCGGGGCGAAGCTCGCCCGCAAAGCGCCGCTCGGTTTGCTTTTCGCGCTTTTTTGAGTATAATGGAGGGCATACGATACCAAGAGGGGGCTGCTTGGGATGTCTGTGGAAACCATCCGAACCTATCTTATGCAATACGGCCTGGCCGACCGCGTGGCGACCTTTGAAAACAGCAGCGCGACGGTGGAACTGGCCGCCGTGTGCGTGGGCTGTCAGCCCGCGCAGATTGCCAAAACCCTTTCTTTTAAAGCCGACGAGGCTGCCATGCTCGTGGTGGTTGCGGGCGACGCGAAAATCGACAATGCCAGATACAAGGCGACTTTCCATCAAAAAGCGACCATGCTTGCCCATGATGAAGTGGAAAGCCTGCTGGGGCTGAAGGTGGGCGGCGTGTGTCCCTTCGGCGTGGACGCGCCCGTTTATATGGATGTTTCTCTTCGCCGTTTCGACGTCGTTTACCCCGCCGCCGGGGACGACCACAGCGCCGTTAAGCTCTCGCCAACGGAACTGTACACCGCCAGCCGCGCGCTGAACTGGGTGGACGTTTGCAAAGCCTGGGACGGGGCGCAGGCATGAGCGGGGATAGCCCCATCGTCCGCTTTGAGCATGTGACGATGCAGTTTCCCGGGGTGCTGGCCAACGACGACGTTTGCCTGGACGTGCGCAGGGGCGAGGTGTTCGCGCTGGTGGGTGAAAACGGCGCGGGTAAAAGCACGCTGATGAACCTGCTGTACGGGCTGAAAAAACCGACGCTTGGTGAGATTTATGTAAAAGGTAAGCCGCTGGGGCAGCGCCATAACCCGCTCAAGGCCATGGCGCTGGGCGTGGGCATGGTGCACCAGCATTTTATGCTCGTGCCCAGTTTTACCGTGGCGCAGAACATTGCCCTGGGCATGGAGCCGAAAAAGCGCGGCTTGCTTTATGACCAGCGGCGAATCAATTCCGATATTGTGGCGCTCTGCGAGCGTTTCGGCCTGCCGCTGAACCCCGAGGACGTCGTGGGCGAATTAAGCGTTGGCCTGCAGCAGCGTGTGGAAATCTTAAAAGCCCTCTACCGCGGGGCGGATGTGCTGGTACTGGACGAGCCCACCGCCGTGCTGACCCCGCAGGAAACGGAGGAGCTGTTTTCCGTGATCCGCCGGATGGTCACGGAAAAAAACATGACCGTGCTGCTGATTACCCATAAGCTGGGCGAGGTGATGCGCCTAAGCGACCGCGTGGGCGTGATGCGCCGGGGCAAGCTGCTGGGCGTGGTGAATACCGCCGAAACCGACGAGCGCCAGCTCGCGGCCATGATGGTCGGCCGCGACGTGATCTTCAGCGAACTGCGCGAAGGGCTGCCGGGGAAACGCGAAGTGCTTACGGTACGCGGCCTGTGCGCGCTGGACGATCGCGGCCTGCCCGCCGTGAAGGGCATCTCGCTTACGGTTCACGAAGGCGAGATCGTGGGCGTGTGCGGGGTGGAAGGCAACGGGCAAACGGAGCTTACGGAGTGCATTATGGGGATGCGCCCGCAAACCGGCGGTACCGTAACCCTTAACGGACGGGATATCAGCCGCCTCGACCCGCGCCGAATCCGCGCGCTGGGCGTCGGTTGGATCCCCGAGGATCGTCTGCGCACGGGGCTTAGCGCCCAGGCGACGGTAACGGAAAACCTGCTGGTGGGCAAACAGCGTCTGCCGGAGTTCAGCCTTTTGCACGTTCATTACCGCAAAGGCAACGCCCGCCGTTATGGCGAGAAACTCGCCGCGGAATTCGATATCCGCTCCGGCGGACTGCAGCTGCCCATGGGTTCGCTCAGCGGCGGCAACATGCAAAAAGCCATCCTCGCGCGGGAATTCAGCTTCGATTCACCCGTGCTGGTCATCAGCCAGCCCACGCGCGGCGTGGACATCGGCGCCATTGAGTTCATACACGAAAAAATACTGGAAAAGCGCAACGCGGGCTGTGCCATCCTGCTGGTTAGCGCCGACCTGGATGAGCTTTTCCGCCTGTGCGACCAACTGACAACCCTCTACGAAGGGCAGATTACGGGCCGGTTTGCCGCGGGCGAGATCGACAAGGAAGAAATTGGCTATTATATGACCGGCGGGCGGCAGAAAGGGGTGCTGGAAGGATGAGCACCGGCTTTATCGCCAGCGTACGCGCGCTGGTTGCCCTCAAACCAAAACAGAAGCTGACCGCGCAGTATCTGCTGTCGCTGCTGTTGGCGGTTACGCTCGCTTTTCTGGTGGGCGCGGGCATTATGTTGTTGTG
>JADGQP010000173.1 GCA_017881705.1 Christensenellaceae bacterium | reverse complement strand
TTTACGCCGCAAAGGCGGCGGTTTCTTACGGTTTAAAACAGTCCCACGATGTTGCCCTGCTCATCCACGTCGATGGTGAGCGCGGCGGGGGTTTTGGGCAGGCCGGGCATGGCGATGATGCCGCCCGTGTACGCGACCACGAAGCCCGCGCCCGCGCTGAGGCGCGCTGAGCGTACGGTTAGCGTGTAGCCTTGCGGCGCGCCGAGTTTCGCGGGGTCGTCACTCATGCTGTACTGCGTTTTGGCGACGCATACAGGGCAATGCTCGTACCCGTCGGCTTCAAAACGTTCCAGCGCCTTGGCGGCTTCGTCGGCAAACTCCACCGCGCCCGCGTGGTACACGCGCGTGGCGATCGCCTCGATTTTCCGGCGCAGCGTCAAGCCTTCTTCGTAGGTGAAACGGGCTTCCGGCGAAGGGTTGTGATCGGCCGCCCGACAGACTGCATCTGCCAAAGCGATCGCCCCCCTTCCGCCTTGCGCCCAACCGTCGCAAAGCTCGCAGACCACGCCGCGTTGCATAAGCGTCCCGCGTACAAATTCAATTTCGGCTCCGTCGTCGGCCGCGAAATGGTTAATAGCCACCACCACGGGAAGCCCCCAGACATCGCGCAGGTTGCCGATATGGGAAAACAGATTGGCCAACCCCTTTTCCAGCGCGCCCCTGTCGGGCGCGGCCAGCGCGTTTTTCGCCGCGCCGCCGTGATGCTTAAGCGCCCTCAGCGTCGCTACCAGCACGACGGCGTTGGGCCACAGGCCGTTTATACGGCACTTGATATCCAAAAACTTCTCCGCGCCCAGATCCGCGCCAAAGCCCGCCTCGGTCACCACATAATCGGCCATTTTCATGGCCAGGGCAGTCGCCACCACGCTGTTGCAGCCATGCGCGATATTGGCAAACGGGCCGCCGTGCATCAGGCAAGGTGTGCCGTCCAGCGTCTGCACCAGGTTCGGGTCAAACGCGTCGCGCAGCAGCGCCGTCATCGCGCCGGCCGCGCCCACCTGCGCGGCGGTCACGGGCTGGCCGCCGTAGGTGTAAGCCACGACGATGCGCCCCAGCCGCGCCTTCAGATCCGCAAGGTCGCGGGCCAGGCAAAACACAGCCATTACCTCGCTGGCGGCGGTAATATCAAAACCGTCCTCCCTCGGGGTGCCGTTTTTCGCGCCGCCCAAGCCCTGTACAATCTGGCGAAGCTGGCGGTCGTTCACATCCAGGCAATGGCGGAAACAAATCTGCCGGGGGTCGATCTGCAGGGTGTTGCCCTGCTGCACGTGGTTATCTACCAGAGCGCACAGCAGGTTATTGGCCGCGGTGACCGCGTGCAGATCGCCCGTAAAATGCAGGTTGATGTTCTCCATGGGCACCACCTGCGCGTAACCGCCGCCGGTGGCTCCGCCCTTCATGCCAAATACAGGGCCAAGCGACGGTTCCCGAAGTGCAAGCATCGCCTGGCGGCCGCTGACGGTCATGCCGTCCGCCAGCGCGACGGACACAGTCGTTTTACCCTCGCCCGCGGGCGTGGGGTTGAGCGCCGTTACCAGCACCAGCTTGGCGCGCGCAGGCAGCGCGCTGTAAGCGCGCGCGTTGACTTTGGCAATATAGGAGCCGTATGGGGACAGTGTGTCCGGCAAAAATCCGGCTGTCTCCGCGACGGTTTGAATCGGTATCAGCGTTGCAGCGCGGGCGATGTCCAAATCGGTTGCCATCCGGGTACCCCCTAATGCGTTGAGATTACAAGTGAGCACAGTATAACGCATCCCGTTGCATCTTTCAAGCGTAAGGCGCGCAGGTTCCCGGCCTGCCCCTTTTGCGCGCACAAAAGCCCGCCCCTTCGTTACGAAAGGGCGGGCCGGAATCCGCAATTCGGAAAGCGAGCGGCGCTTACTTCACAGTAAGTTTGGTTACGCGAAACACCATATCGTTAAAGAACATGGAGAAGGAATACGTGCCTGTAGCAAACGTACCGCTATTATCGTCCAAGCAGCGCTGCAGCAGATCGGTCACGTCGAAAAACCAGCTGCAGATCGTTTTATTTGTACATTCGGTAATGTCCCAGCTATCATACATGGCGTAGTAATCGCCGGCGGGTGTGGTCATCACCAGCATAGCATCAATATTGTAGTCGTCAAACCCGTGGGCAAACTGCCATTTTGCGTAGCAATAGTAGGTGGATTTTTCAAGGCTGTCCGCCAGCGTGCTCGCTTTGAGTTTTGTGATCTTTTTCGTCTTTGCGTCGTAGAGGCTTTCGCCCGGGCTCAGTTTGGGGGCGCTTCCGAAGTTGAGCATACTGGGCACTGCGCCATACTCGTCAAACTTGTCGCCATAGGATACGCCGCTGACGAAGGGTTGATCCGGCTCGGCAAACACAGCTGTAATTGGCATGAGGAGGCAGAGCACAAGAAGCAGACTGAGCCATTTTTTCATACATTTAGTCCTCCTATTTTTTACAATCATAACAAAGCAAAGGCTCGTTGTCAATAATGGGTGAAAAGTTGCCGCACGTGGCAATGCAATGGGTAAAATGGATCCGGTCGGTGAGAATCGTGTACCCTTTCGTTCACGATGGGATCAACGTTTTCCATACGTCGTTCCGAAGAGAAACGCCCACGGCAGCCTGGGCACAAAGCGCTAAAAGCCGGTTGTTTCCTCGATGCGTCCGTAAAATTCACAAGCGGCAAAGGCGTTTGTCCTCCCCTTTTCGTTTCCTTGTCCGTGTCCGCCGCGCGTTATTTCGCGCGTGAATGTTTGTTGTTCATTCGCATAAAAATTGGGTACTATATTATCAGAAGGGATTTCCTGATTGATAAACCTGCTTTAAAGAAAGGATCGAATACATTATGAAGATATTCATCATCGGCGGAACCGGGCTGCTAGGCAGCGAAGCCGCCAAAGAGCTGATCGCCCGCGGGCACGAGGTTGCGGCCATCGCGCTGCCCCCGCTTCCGGAGGGCGCGCAGCTGCCCCCCGAAATGAAGATTACCTACGGCAACTACCTGGAAATGACGGACGCGGAAATGACGGCCCAATTCACCGGCTGCGACGCTTTCGTGTTCGCTGCGGGCGTAGACGAGCGCATTGAAGGCCACGCGCCCATTTACGAGATGTACAGAAAATACAATATCGATCCCCTGCGCCGCCTGCTTCCGCTGGCTAAGGCTGCCGGTGTGAAGCATATAGTCGTGCTGGGTTCCTATTTCGCCTACTTTGACCGCATCTGGCCTGAGATGGAACTGTCCAAATGGCACCCTTACATCCGCAGCCGCAGGGATCAGGAGGACGTAGCGCTTGGCTTCGCCGGTCCCGATATGGACGTGGCCGTGCTGGAACTGCCTTACATCTTTGGTACGCAGCCCGGCCGTAAGCCCGTTTGGCTGTTCCTGGCGCAGACCATTCTCGGCATGAAGGGCGCAACCTTCTACCCCGGCGGCGGCACCGCCATGGTAACCGTTCGCCAGGTTGGGCAAGCCATCGCAGGCGCTGTGGAAAAAAACCGCGGCGGGCATTGCTACCCTATCGGTTATTCCAACCTGACCTGGAAACAGATGCTAAGCGTTATGCACGAGGCAATGGGTATGCCGAACCGGAAGATCATCACTATTCCGCGTTGGGTGTTCGCACTGTACGCCTATAAGATTAAGAAGGATCGGCAGGCGCGGGGTATCGAAGGCGGGTTGGATGTGGTGAAGTATGCCAAACTGCAAAGCGCCGAGCTTTTTATCGACTCCTCGCTGGGCTGCGAACCGCTGGGCGTTACGCCGGACGATATCAACCCCGCCATTACGGATTCCATGCGTCTGTGCATGGATATTTTAAACCGCAAGCTCGTAACGGTGGATATGAAGGGCGAATAAACCAACCGTTTCGCGTTGTTCGGTTTCCGCCCGTTCTAATTGATTGGCGTTGACGGCGGCGTGTTCATCGGCAGTACGCACTGCGGCGAACGCCACGCAGGTACACAATACAGGCCGGGGTGAAAACCCCGGCCTGTTTGATTTTATAAAGCGATCGGTCGCCATGGACGCGTCGGCCCGGGATTCAGGTCGTTCACGGCGCGGCGTTTTCAGGGTTCGCTGCTCACCAATACGCCGTGCACCACAAAATAGTTTCCGTCGACATCCTCGCGGCAGGTTACCAGTGTGATTATCTGCCCGTCGGCCGTGGGCGCCGCATCGCCCGGATTGATGATCGAGCGGCCCCGGAGGGACGTTATAAAAGCATCTCGCGTTTTTTCAGTCACAAAGCCGAAGCCCCGCATATCCGTAGAAGTACCGCAGGTATAGGCGGAAAATACCTTGTAGATCCTTTTCCCAAACAGACCGATCAGCGTGATGGTACTGTGCTCGCTGGCAAAAGTGGCCTTTCGGTACTGAACCAGGTCGTGGAACATGCTGCCGTCCCGCATATTATGCCCATAGATCACAAGGTTGAAATCGCTCAGGTTCGCGCTGTTGGCGCAATCCAGAAAGATAGCGCCGGAAGGGTTCTTCTTTTTCAGAAAGGTATGGGTTTCGTAATAACGATTGTCCGACGTTTGCACCACGGGATAGTTTATGGCCGTTCCACCCACTTCCAGATAGCCGACGGTGTCCCCGTTGTCCGCTTTCAGGGTACGAATCTGGTCATTAAAATACAGCGCCGGAACCGGTGACGGCGTTGGGAGCGCGGCTGCCTTGGAAGGAACGGCTGCCGGTTGGGTGGCGGAAGCAAACGCGGCCTCAGGCGCGGCCGAAGTCGGCTGAGCCGTTTCAGCTCCCGGCGGAGCCGCCATTTGCCGGGCGATCGCCGTGTACTCGTCGCTTGCCAGGCGGTATTGAAGCAATCGGTAAACAAACCCCGCCGCAGAAAGAACCAGCACGGCGGACAGCGCCCACGCCAACATTTTTTGCCAGCGCGGGTATTGTCCGCCTTTACGCTTGTGCGCTTTCCGCCCATCGGGGTAAAACCCGCCATAGGCAAAAGACTTCCGTCGCTTTTTAATAATCCGTTCCTCCCCGGGCCGCCGCGTTTATCAACGCGCCTGTTTGCGTCGCCGCGCAAGCAGGATAAGCCCTGCGCCGGAAAGCGCCGCCAACAGGCCGAAAATAGCCAGCGCGTCGTTATCGCCCGTTTGAGCCGTTTTGTCCGCGATGACGAACGTAGCCTGCGCTCTGCCGTTCGTGTAGTGGAATACCAGCGCGTATGTGCCGGGGCTGAGCGAGGCAAGGTAATTATGGTGCAGCGTCACAATGGTGCTGCCCGAACTTACGTTGTAATTGCCCGCGCCCAAGAACGCGCCGTTAAGCGTAAGGCCCGTGAAATCCCCCAGCGCGCCGCTTGCAACAATGGTCAGGGTGCCGGAGCCACCGTACTGAAATACGCTCCCGTTTCCGGAGAGAATCGTATAATCTTGCCCTGCGACGCATTGGAAGGTGGCCTGCACTAACGTTGAAACGCCGTGATCCCCGTAAACATGAATCGTCTCGTTCCACGTGCCCACGGACAGCCCCGTTTGGGGCGTAAGCGTGAAGGAAGCGTGCTCCCCGGGCGCGAGCGTGTTTACCGACAGGGCGCCAACAGTGAAATATCCGGAGGTCGGCTGGTAAAGCGT
>JADGQP010000172.1 GCA_017881705.1 Christensenellaceae bacterium | reverse complement strand
TGCAGCCCCTTCCGCTGTCCGGCGCGGACGAATCGGAGGACGGCGGCACGCCCACCGAGGAAGCGCCTTCCGAGTCGGCGCATAAGACTACCCCAAAACCGCGCGGACTGGGCAATACGGTTCGCAAAACGTGGCGTATGGCGTTGATTATCGCCTGCTCGCTGGCGGTGCTTTTTTGCGTGGGGGAAGTAGCCAAGATGGTGCAAAGCCTGATGGTCAACGAGCGGACCCTTCAAAGCAAGCGCGCGCAGCTGGCAGAACTAGCCGGTGTGGATCCCAACGCGACGGCAGCCGGGTTGGAGTTGCTGCCCGCGGGGCAGACTTACGCGCCTACGGCTTCGCCTTTGCCCGCACGCACACCCACGCCGGAGCCTCGCGTAGCGCAGAACGATCCGCTCATCGGCGTTTTGGACAAAGGCGGCGTAACCACGGCTGCCGACCAAACGGCGCAGCCGACGGCAGCGCAGGCGACACGAACCCGGCTGACCAGTTACCCCGACAACCCCCTCTTGAGCGTGAGCGACGATTTTACCGCCTTACGGCAACAAAACGGGGACGTTGTGGGAAGGGTGGTTATCGACGGTGTGTTGGACGAAACGCTGGTACAGCGCAACAATACCTATTACCTCACCCATAACACGCGCGGAACGCTGGGCAACGGCGGCGCGGTGTTTGTGGATGAGAGTATCCTGCTCAAAAAGCCGCCGGAAAACCTGCTGATCCGCGGGCAAGCCTCCCAACCCGGCAAGCTGCTGGCACCGCTTGCGCAGTTCGGTACCGCGGGCGAGGATTTTTTGCGCAAGCATGGCCTGATCACCTGCCAGACGATTTATGAAAAGGCCGAGTACGTGGTGTTCGCCGTAGTCCACGCGGACAGCAACCCCAACTCGGCTGGTTATTTCAACTACGCGGGCTACCCCACGTTCCAAACCGACGCGCAGATGATGGACTATGTAAAAGCCGCCCAAACCGCCAGCCTATACCCCATCGGCGTGAGCGTAAAGGCATCCGACCGGCTGCTGACCATCGCCACCCTGCCTGAAAACGGGGACACCCAATCCTGGGTGGTTCTGTGCCGAATGCTAAGAAACGGCGAAGACGCGAGCCACATCCAGACGGAATAACCTTTGCCGCACAGACAGCGCCGGAGCCTGCGAAGGAATCCGGCGTTTTTGCGACGAACATGGATAGGGCTGCACGGTAAAAACGCACAGAACCGCCAACCCCAACCTAAGTGGAGGAGACATTCGATGCAGAATCTCTACATTCGCCCGGGCGAGCTGCTTTTACCCGCCCAAGACGTGGACCCCACCGCCTGGGCTTGCGTCGCCTGCGACCAATACACCTCCCAGCCGGAATACTGGCGCGAGGCGGATGCCTTGGCGGGCGACCGTCCCAGCGCGCTCCGGCTGGTTCTGCCGGAGGTTTACCTGTCCCAGGCGAAGGAAAGAATACCGGAAATTCACCGCGCGATGGACGATTATCTTGCGCGGGGCGTGCTTACGCCCGGCGTAAAAAACGGCTTTATCCTTACCGTGCGCAGCGTTGCGGGAGGCAGCCGCGTGGGTCTTGTAGCGCTGTTGGACTTGGAGGGGTACGATTATCTTCCCGGCGCCAAGCCGCCCGTACGCGCCACGGAAGGCACTATTTTGGAACGGATTCCCCCGCGCCTGGCAGTTCGACGCGGCGCGGCTATGGAACTGAGCCACGTGCTGATCCTGATTGACGATCCCCTGCGAACCGTTTTGGAGCCGCTGTACGACCGTCGTACAACACTGGAAAAGCTGTACGATTTTCCGCTGATGATGAACGGCGGCAACCTGACCGGCTACGCGGTAAACAAACCGGAAGATATCCGCGATGTTCTCGCCTCGTTTGCCCAGCTGCGGGTACAATCGACCAGCAGCCTGCTTTACGCTGTGGGCGATGGCAACCACAGCCTCGCCACCGCCAAGGCCTACTGGGAGGAGCTCAAACCTTCGCTTTCCTCCACCGAACAAGCCGACCATCCGGCACGCTTTGCGATGGTGGAAGTGGAAAACATCCACGACGAGGCGCTGACGTTTGAGCCGATCCATCGCGTGCTGTTCGGTTATGACGGCGAAACGCTGATGGAGGAACTGCAGCGTTACGCCGCTAGGAAGGGCTGGTCGCTCGCGGGCGGTAGCGAGGGGCAGGAGATTATCGCGGTGTTCAAAGGCAAAGAAACGCGCCTGTCCGTAACCGGGTCGCCCCATCCGCTGGCGGTGGGCACCTTACAGGCGTTTTTAGACGATTGGATGGCTGCTCATCCCGAAGCGAGCCTGGATTACGTGCATGGCGACTCGACGACGCGCGCGCTGGTAACGGGCGAAAAGGCGGTGGCTTTCCTGCTGCCCGCGCTGCCTAAAAGCGAGCTGTTCCCGATGGTGGAAAAGCTGGGCGCGCTGCCGCGGAAAACCTTCAGCATGGGCGAGGCGCAGGAAAAGCGTTATTATATGGAAGCAAGGCGGCTTACCCGGTAAAGCGTAGCGTCCGCCGTATCGTCCCTTTCTGCATGAAAATGCGCTTTCGAATGCATGCAGTTGTATGCGTCCGTTTGCCGCCAGCCGAAACAGTGTCGATTTTGCGCTATTTCTATTAAACTGGGCAGAAATCGGACAAACCATACATGAAAAATGCTTGACAAAAAGCTGCATATAATACATAATAAATGCATAAATATACAAGGAGGCAACCACCATGGCCACGAAATCCAAGCAGGAAATCAAAAAGGTCGTGCTCGCCTATTCCGGCGGGCTCGATACTTCCATTATTATCCCCTGGCTGAAAGAGAACTA
>JADGQP010000171.1 GCA_017881705.1 Christensenellaceae bacterium | reverse complement strand
CGCGAGCTAATCCTTCAGAGCGAGCATCGTTTGAAGCCGGCCGTCATGTGCATGCTGTATGCCGGCCTCCGCCGTGGCGAAGTTCTCGCATTGAATGTTGATCGGGATGTCGATTTTCAAGCGATGACCATCACCGTAAGAGAAGCGATTCGCTTTGAATGCAATCATCCTGTCCGTGCTGATCCCAAAACAGAAGCGGGTACGCGCGTCGTTCCCATGCTTGATATTCTTGCTGATATGATCAGGCATATTCATGGCCTCGTCGCTTCTGCTCTCTCTGGGGAATACATGACCGAGACCGCATTCCGGCGTGCCTGGACGGGATTCAATACAAGCCTAGAAGAAATATACAACGGCGATCAGAAACGCTGGTACGGCCACCGCAGTGGTCAGCATATAGATGATCTCCCTCCGTGGAAAAAGATAAACATTCGTCCGCATGATCTGCGGCATTCTTATTGTACCATGCTATATGATTCCGGGATCGATCTGAAGACAGCGCAGAAGTGGATGGGGCACGCAGACCAGACCATGACGTTGCGCATTTATACGCATTTAACCGCCGAACGGGAAGAGGCGGCAACCCGGCAGCTGCGCGAAAAGGTAAACCAAAGGGTTCAGAATGGGGTTCAAATGGTTAAATTAACCAAATGAGGCATAAATGAAAACCCCTAGAAACCTTATGTTTCAAGGGGTTTTGCTTGGTACGCCCGGTGCGGTTCGAACGCATGGCCTTCAGAGTCGGAGTCTGACGCTCTATCCAGCTGAGCTACGGGCGCATGGCGACGTGGTTTATTGTAGCCAAAAGGCGGCCGTATGTCAAGAAAACGGGGGATAAATCTACGGCTTACGCGGCAAACCGGTTACCATTCGATGGCGGAGGTTTGCTTTTTTCTGCGGTTCCTCTTGCGGGAACGCGCCGTTTATGGCACAATACAAGGCGAGTATTTCTTTATTCCGGACGGTTTTCGTTCGGAAAATACCCGGCATGTTCTAAAAAAGAAAGCTCAGGAGGCACTCATGCAAAACCCTCAATGCGTGGTGATCTTGGATTTTGGGGCTCAGTATACGCAGTTAATCGCGCGCCGCGTACGCGAATGCGGTGTTTTTTCCGTAGTACTGCCCAACAATACCGAATTAAGTGAAATCCGTGCGTATGAACCGCACGGGTTAATTCTATCCGGCGGTCCATCCTGCGTGCTCAATGCGGACGCGCCCCGCTGCGACCCGCGTATTTATGAGCTGGGCGTGCCGATTCTAGGGATCTGTTACGGTATGCAGCTCACCGCGATCCTCCTGGGCGGCCAGGCTGGTTCTTGCTCACTCAGGGAATACGGCCGTGTCCGTGTAACGGTGGACAAACGGGATTCGGGGCTGCTGGAAGGGCTGGACGAACAAAGTTATTGTTGGATGAGCCATACCTACCAGGTGCTGGCTCTGCCGGAAGGGTTTGAGAGCATCGCACATACCGACGGATGCCCCATCGCCGCGATGGCGGATGATAAACGCCGCGTCTATGGCGTACAGTTCCACCCCGAGGTGACCCACACCGAGCAAGGTCGGCTGATTTTGGATAACTTCCTTAAAAAGATATGCGGCCTCAAGGGCGACTGGAATATGGAAGCCTATGCCGAACGGGAAATCCTCAGGATTCGCGAAAAAGTGGGCGACGGCACGGTGCTGCTGGGCCTGAGCGGCGGCGTAGATAGCGCAGTCGCCGCAGCGCTTCTATACCGCGCGGTAGGCAAGCGCCTTACCTGCGTATATGTGGATCACGGCTTTATGCGCGCCGGCGAGAGCGACCAGGTAGTGGAAGTATTCACCAAGACATTCCCCGTGAAACTGGTGCACGTGGACGCCAGCAAGCAGTTCTTTGCCGATCTTCAGGGCGTGATTGAGCCGGAGGAGAAGCGCAAGATTATCGGCCGCGATTTTGTGGATGTTTTCAAACGCGAGGCCCAAAAACTGGGCGCGTTGGACCATTTTGCGCAGGGAACCATTTATCCGGACGTTATTGAGTCCGGAAGCGCCAAAGGCAGCGCGGTCATCAAGAGCCACCACAACGTGGGCGGCCTGCCCAAGGAGCTGGGCTTTGAAAGCCTGGTGGAACCGCTTCGGATGCTTTTTAAAGACGAGGTACGTAAGCTCGGCCTCACCCTGGGCCTACCGGAGAGTTTGGTGTTTCGCCAGCCGTTCCCGGGCCCCGGCCTGGCGATCCGCGTGATCGGCGAGTTGACGCCGGACAAGGTGCGCATCGTGCGCGAGAGCGATCAGATTCTGCGTGATGAAATTGCCGGCGCCGGTTTGGACCGCTCCATTTCACAGTACTTTACCGTGCTTACCGGCGCGCGCAGCGTGGGCGTAATGGGCGACGAGCGCACGTACGCCTTTGCCGTGGCCATCCGTGCGGTAACGACCGACGATTTTATGACCGCCGACGTGGCGCAGATACCCTATACGCTGCTCAACCATATCGCGGGGCGCATCGTAGGCGAAGTGAAGGGCGTCAACCGCGTACTGTACGACATCACTACCAAACCGCCTGCGAGCATCGAGTGGGAATAAGGTTCAGCGACACGCTCAAGGGGTAAACCTCTATATAAGGAGGATGAAAGTATGTCTTGTTATTATCTGATTGGAATCCGTATGGACAACCGCGTGGGCAATGCCGCGCGCCTGCAGGAAACACTTACGAAGAACGGCTGCAAGATTCGCGCGCGCCTGGGTCTGCACGACGTGAGCGAGGACGCCTGCGCCAACGACGGGCTGATTGTGCTGCAGCCCTGCGGCGAGAAAGCGGAGATTGAACGTCTGGTGAAGGAACTCAACGCGCTGGAAGGCGTAGCGGCCAAACTGATGGATTTGAACGGTTAACGTCGGCCTCTTGGCAGGTTTGGGCGGTATAGGGGAGCTGGTGAGCGGGCAATGGCGACGGGTACGGTACAAAACCAAACAGCGCGTGCACACGGAGTCGGCGCGCCTGTTTGCCGTACGCTGACGCTTTTCATGCTGGCCTTATGTCTGCACGTATGGACGGCGTTAAGGGCGCTGTTTGCGCTTAGGCGCATCGCCTGCGACAGAAGTGTTAGCTTGCGCCGTTTGTTTCCCGGGGGTCGTGCTGCGCCGCGCAGCCGATACCTGCGCACCCATGGATGCTGTAAACTGAACAAAGCGCCGCCGTCGCTGGCCTGACGGCCTGTGCACGGGCGCGCTGCGCGACTTCCGCTATAGGCAGCTTGTTCATTTTACAGTATGCAGGAGGGAAACCCATATGCCTAATTTTTCCCTGGACGATCATGTTTTTACGGCGGCGTGCGCGCAATTCGCCACGCCTTTTCACCTATACGACGAACGCGGCATCCGTGCCACCGCGCGCAGGCTGAAGGCCGCTTTCGGCTGGAACCCCGGTTTCCGTGAATATTTCGCGGTCAAGGCGCTGCCTACGCCCGCGATTTTGCGCCTGTTCAGGCAGGTAGGCTGCGGGCTGGACTGCGCAAGCTATACGGAGCTTAAACTGGCGCAGGCCTGCGGTTTTTCAGGCGACGCTATTATGTTCAGCGCAAACGACGTGCCGCCTTCCGAGTTCGCTTTGGCGCGCAAACTGGGCGCGCTGGTGAACCTGGACGATCTTACCCACGTGGAGGAACTGCGCGAAAACGGCGGCGTGCCCGAAACGGTATGCCTGCGCTTCAACCCGGGCGGGCATTTCCGTGTGGGCAACGCGATTATGGGCGATCCGGGCGAGGCGAAATACGGCATGACCCGCGCGCAGCTCAGCGAGGCGCTTAGTCAGTTAAAAGAATATGGTATGCAGCGTTTCGGCCTGCACGCGTTTTTAAGCAGCAACACGACCGACCCCGATTATTACCCCGCACTGGCGCGCCTGCTGTTTCAAACGGGGCGCGAACTGGCGGCCGAAAGCGGGCTTACGCTTGAATTTGTCAACCTTTCCGGCGGAATTGGCGTGCCCTACCTGCCGGACGCGCCGGAGGCGGATATCGAAGGCATCGGCGAGGGTGTGCGCCGCGCGTATGAGGAAGAACTGACCGCCTACGGGTTCGGCAATGTATCGCTGAAAACCGAGCTGGGGCGCTACATGACCGCGCCCCATGGCTGGCTTACCACGCACATTGTGCACGAAAAGCGCATCTATAAGCACTATCTGGGGCTAGATGCTTCCGCCTGCGACCTGCTGCGCCCCGCGATGTACGGAGCCTACCACCACATCACCATCGTCGGCAGGGAACAGCTTCCCCACGACGAAAAAGTGGACGTGGTCGGCAGCCTGTGCGAAAATAACGATAAGTTCGCCGTGGACCGGATGCTGCCCAAAACCGAAATCGGCGATATTCTGGTGATTCACGATACGGGCGCGCACGGGCTGAGCATGGGCTATAACTATAATGGCAAGCTCCGCTGCAAGGAAGTGCTCTATACGGAAAATGGCGAGTTCACGCTCATCCGCCGCGCTGAAACCCCCCGCGATTATTTTGCCACGCTGGACGTGGACCCCGCCTGGCAGAAGCTCAACGAGGATTAACGTGCCCCGTGGTTTCCCTTAGGTAACCGCTGAATAAAAGCCCTTTACGTCTGCCTTTGCAGAGCCCCACATCTTTGGGCTCGAAAAGCCTTGAAATAGTTCCGCTATTCCTTCGTCTTTTCTCACCCAAATCTGCGGCACTCTGCTTGGGCAGTCGCAAAGCGATTTAATCAGCGGTTACCTTGAAGCGCGCGGGCCGGGAAAGGTTCCGCGCGCTTCCGGTGTTAAATAGGCGGTTTTCTATTCTCGGCCGGAATTCCGGCCGTGCCGAAACGGCGGTGAACGAAGGATGGACGCAAACTGGTGGCACGGCGCAATCGCCTATCAGATTTATCCGCGCAGCTTTATGGATGCTAATGGCGATGGCGTGGGGGATTTGGCGGGCATTATCGCGAAGCTGCCGTATCTGGAGCGTTTGGGCATTACGATGCTTTGGTTGAGCCCAATTTTTGTTTCTCCCATGGTGGATAACGGCTACGACGTGGCCGATTACCGCGCGCCGGACCCCGTGTTTGGCACCCTGGATGAACTGCGGGAGCTGTTTAACCAGGCCGCGAAGAGGAACATACGCATTCTGCTGGATCTGGTAATCAACCACTCCTCGGACCAGCATCCCTGGTTTCAAAGCGCGATATCGGACCCAAACAGCCCCTACCGTGATTATTACATTTTCCGCGAGGGAGTTGGCGGCGGCCCGCCCAACAACTGGCGCAGTTATTTCGGGGGCTCGGCGTGGGAGAAGCTGCCCGGGGAAGACCGATATTACCTGCACGCGTTTGCCGTGGGTCAGCCGGATTTGAACTGGGAAAACCCGCGCCTGCGCGAGGAGATTTACCGGATTATTCACTGGTGGATGGATTTGGGCGCGGCGGGCTTCCGCATCGACGCAGCCAGCGTGATTAAGAAGGATCAGCGCTTCGCAAACCTCCCGCCGGACGGGCGGGATGGGCTTACCGCTATTTCGAGCACGTGCCTGCTGCAGCCAGGTATCGAGGTGTTTTTTTCTGAGCTGCGTAACAAGGCTTTTGCCCCGTGCGGGGCGTTCACCGTGGCCGAAGCGGCAGGCATTCCCACCGAGCGGCTGGGCGAGTTCGTCGGCCCCGACGGTTACTTTTCCGCGGCGTTTGATTTTACCCTTGCCGATATTGACCTGGACTGTGGGGAATGGTACAGACGGCGTGATTTTTCGACCGTTCAGATGCGGGAGCTTATTTTCAATTTACAGGCGGGGCTTGACCGCGCAGGCGGCTGTGGCGCGCCCTACCTCGAAAATCACGACCAACCTCGAAGCCCGAACAAATTTTTACGAAAAAACCAGCGTACCGCCGCGGGCAAGAAAATGTTGGGGATGTTGCTCCTGGGTCTGCCGGGGGTGCCGTTTGTGTACCAGGGGGAGGAGTTGGGCATAACCAACTACCCCTGG
>JADGQP010000170.1 GCA_017881705.1 Christensenellaceae bacterium | reverse complement strand
GCACCATCGCGGAATGCACGGCGGACGACCCGGATTACGGCATGCAGCATCAACAAGCCATTCGCAAAAAGTGGAAGCAAATGACAGGCTTGGATATTGCGGATTGATGATAAAATAAAAGCGCAACGCACGGAAATTCCCGGGTGTTGCGCTTTTTCTTATCTATAAGAGGTTTGCACTGTTTCTTAGTTACGTGTATAAAACAGGTTCTTTCATCAACCGAAGGAAGCGACGAAGCCTTTCCCACTGGCTACGCTTTTGCAGGCTGGCCGTATTCCGGTACGATATCGCCCACACCGTTTAAAACGTAGAGGGGGCGATAGGGGAATTTACGCATTTCGTGCTCGGTGGTAACGCCGCTTAATACCAGCACCGTATCAATGCCGCTTTCCATACCCGCTACGATATCGGTATCCATCCGGTCGCCGATAATGGCGGCTTCCTCCGCCTCCACGCCCAGCCGACGCAGGCCGTGGCTCATCATCAACGGGTTGGGTTTGCCCAGATAATAAGCGCTTCGGCCCGTAGCCAGCTCGATAGGCGCCATCAGCGCCTTGCAGGCTGGCGCGATGCCACCCTCAATAGGGCCGGTGATGTCCGGGTTGGTACCAATGAGTTTAGCGCCCGCGCGTACCAGCGCCACCGCGTGCTCAATACGGTCGTAGCTGTAACTGTGCGTCTCGCCCAGCACCACATAGTCGGGATTCACCTCGTTCATGGTGAAACCGGCGTCGTACAGCGCGCCCACCAGCCCGGGTTCGCCGATTACGTAGGCGCTGCCGCCGGGGCATTGGTTCTTTAAGAATGTGGCCGTAGAAAGGGCGCTGGTATAAAAATGATTTTCGCCCACTTCCAACCCCAGGCGCGCTAATTTCTGCTGCAATTCACGCGGTGCGCGCTCGCTGCTGTTGGTTAAAAACAGGAACGCCTTGTTTTCCCGTTTTAACCAATCTACAAACTCGGTAACACCGGGCAACAGCATGTTACCGTGGTAGATCACGCCATCCATATCGATAATGTATCCTTTTTTGGAACGCAGTGCCTCCATGGTAGGGGGTATTGTTTCCGACATCGTATCACCTTTCTTCTCGGCCGTCGGCCTGTGCGGGGAAAACGCGGACGGCGCGCGGCGTGGAAATGAAAGAAATAGTCAATCTCTTTCATGCCATTATAACACGTCCGGCGCTTTTCTCGCAATGATAATACCCATGGTTGCCCTCGACGGTCATAAGGGTGAAACGAATAAGATTTTTTATCGGTTCTTTGTTTTGCCCCTTTTAAAATAAAAGGCGATCTGATATAATCAAAATGTACTTCGTTGTGCAAAGATGCACCGAAAATTACAAGGAGGGAACCTGGCATGAAAAAGGTTTTGTCAATCCTTTTGGCGCTGGTACTCGTGATGGGCCTTTACACCTTCGCGGCGGCCGAAGGCACTTACGAAATCGCCCTGGTTACCGACGTGGGCAACATTGACGACCACAGCTTCAACCAGTCCACTTGGGAAGGCGTAAAAGCATTTGCGGAAGACAAGGGCATTTCGTATAACTATTACCGTCCTTCCGAGGACAGCGACGAAGCCCGCGTGGAGAGCATGAAGAGCGCTATCGACAAGGGCGCTAAGACCATCGTGTGCCCGGGCTATCTGTTTGCGACCAGCGCGGCGACGATCGCCACCCAATACCCGGATGTAAACATCCTTCTCATTGATACCGCTCCCACTAGCGACAAACCGCTGACCAACGTGTACTCGATCCTCTACCAGGAAGAGCAGAGCGGTTACTTCGCGGGTTATGCGGCTGTGAAAGACGGCTATACCAAGCTTGGTTTCCTGGGCGGCATGGCGGTTCCCGCTGTGGTTCGCTATGGCTACGGCTTTGTGCAGGGCGCCGACGCGGCAGCTGTTGAAATGGGCCTGACCGATGTTACGATGAAGTACTGGTACTGCGACAGCTTCGCTCCCAGCGATGATATCAAGATCAAGATGGACGGCTGGTACACCGAGGGCACCGAAGTTGTGTTCGCTTGCGGCGGCGGCATCTACCTGAGCGCTATCGCAGCGGCCACGGCAGCCAACGGCAAGGTTATCGGCGTGGACGTTGATCAGGCGCTGGACAGCGACCTGATTATCACCTCCGCCATGAAGAACCTGAAGAACTCTGTGGTTCTGGCGCTGACCAAGCTGTATGACAACGGCGGCACCTGGGGCGACCTGGGCGGCACCACCGCCACGCTGGGCGCGGCCGACGATTGCACCGGCCTGCCCACCGCTAAGGATTCCTGGCGCTTCAAGACCTTCACCGTGGACGAGTACACCGCTATCTTCAACAAGGTAAAGAGCGGCGAAATCGTTGTGAGCAACAACATTGATACCGCGCCTACCGTTACTGCGGTAACCGTGGACTATCAGAACTAAGGGTTTTCTGGTTGGGTCGGGCGGTTCGTCCGACCCAACCGGTTCGCCGTATCGCGCGAGCGTGCGGCAGAGTGGCGGCTTGAACCGGCTCCCTTAATAGCGAGTCGGCGTCGGATGAAGCGGCTAACGCCGAATCCGCCTTGCTCTCCATCGCTGCGGCGCGCGCGCTGGGAAAGGCTAGGCGCACGCTTAGCCTTTTTATCATTCCATCCTTACCAGGCTGAGATGGGCACACTGGCCATATGCAGCGTGTCCATGTTTACCCGGTAGATCACGAAGGGGACAGGAGTTTAGCGCATGAGCGAGTACGTTATTGAAATGCTCAACATCACCAAGAAATTTCCGGGTATCATTGCGAACGACGATATCACCCTACAGCTGAAAAAGGGTGAGATCCACGCGCTGCTGGGGGAAAACGGCGCTGGCAAGAGCACGCTGATGAGCGTGCTGTTCGGCCTGTATCAACCAGAAGCAGGCGAAATCAAAAAAGACGGGGAAATCGTGAAGATCAACGACCCCAACGACGCCAACCGCCTGAACATCGGTATGGTTCACCAGCATTTCAAACTGGTGGAAATATTTTCCGTACTAGACAATATCATCCTGGGTGTGGAGCAGACGAAAAACGGCTTCCTGCAAAAAAAGGACGCACGCCGCAAGGTGATGGAACTGAGCGAGAAATACGGCCTGCAGGTGGATCCGGACGCGCTGATTGAGGATATCGGCGTGGGAATGCAGCAGCGTGTGGAAATCCTTAAAATGCTTTTCCGTGACAACGACATCCTGATTTTCGACGAACCCACCGCGGTGCTGACCCCGCAGGAAATTGATGAGCTGATGCAGATTATGCGTAATTTTGCCCGTGAAGGGAAGAGCATCCTCTTTATTACCCACAAGCTCAACGAAATTATGGCGGTTGCCGACCGCGTTACGGTGCTGCGCAAGGGCAAGTGCATCGGCACGCTGGATGTGGCCGATACCGATGTGGACCAGCTTGCGGAAATGATGGTAGGCCGAAAGGTAAATTTCTCGGTGGACAAGGCGCCCTCCAAGCCCGGCGAGCCGGCGTTGACGGTACGCAACCTGATGGTCGGAGATAAACGCCACACGAAAAAGAAAGTCAACAACGTATCCTTCTGCGTCCACAAAGGGGAGATCGTAGGCATCGCGGGAATCGACGGCAACGGGCAAAGCGAGCTGGTTTACGCGCTGACCGGACTTACGAAGCCCGAGAGCGGCGTGGTGTATATCGGTGAGCACGATATTACGCACAACAGCATCCGTGAGCGCAACGACCTGGGGCTTTCCCATATCCCGGAGGATCGGCATAAATACGGTCTGGTGCTGGATTACACGCTTGCGGAAAACCTGATACTGAAAAATTATTACACGGAGGAATTTCAGCGCCACGGCTTTCTGCGCTTTGACGAAATGTACCGTTACAGCGAGGAATTGATACGCCGCTTCGATATCCGCTCGGGGCAGGGCAGCGCCACGGTTACGCGCAGCATGAGCGGCGGCAACCAGCAAAAAGCCATTGTCGCGCGTGAATTGAGCCTGCAGCCGGAGGTGCTGATTGCCGTACAGCCAACGCGCGGCCTGGACGTGGGCGCGATTGAGTACATCCATAAACAAATCGTCGCCGCGCGGGACGATCGCAAGGCGGTGCTGCTGGTAAGCCTGGAACTGGACGAGGTGATGAGCCTGAGCGACCGGATTTTAGTGATGTACGAGGGCGAAATCGTCGCGGAAGTTCAGGGCAGTTCCGCCACGGCGCACGAGCTGGGGCTGTACATGTCCGGCGCCAACCGCCAGGCCCCCATGGAGGTGGAAGCATGAGAAACCGCCGAAACCACACCGGCCTCATCAACGGTACGGCTTCCCTGATTTCCATTGCGCTGGGTCTGATATTCGGCTTTCTGCTGTTGCTGGTGTTTAACGCCAGTTTTGCTGTTAGCGGATTCAACAACCTGATGACCACCGGATTCGCATCTAGCGAGAAGCTGGCCAAGGTGTTTTACCAAAGCGCGCCCCTGCTGATGACGGGTCTTTCCGTGGCGTTTGCCTTTAAAACCGGCCTGTTCAACATCGGCGCGACGGGCCAGTATACGCTGGGCGCGTTTTTCGCTTTAATGGGCGTGGTGCAGTTCCGCCTGCCATGGTGGATGGGGCTGATACTGGGCATGGTGGGCGGCGCGCTGCTGGGCCTGATTCCGGGCGTTTGCAAGGCGCTGTTCAACGTAAACGAAGTGATCACGTCCATTATGTTCAACTGGATCGCGTTGTTTGCGGTCAATTTAAGCATTAACAATATGCCGCTGATGCTGGCCAACGCCTGGGGTGCCATCAACAAGGACCGCACCGCCGCGCTGACGAGCAGTAAGTTTATGGCCTACAACCCGAACGCGACCATCCCCAAGGCGGGGCTGGATAAGCTGCTGGGTTCCAATTATATGAATATCGGCGTATTCATCGCCATACTGGTCGCGGTCATTATTTGGATTGTGATGAACCGCACCACCTTTGGTTATGAGCTTAAAGCGTGCGGCTACAACCGCCATGCCAGCAACTATGCGGGCATCAACGCCAAGCGCAACATCATCCTCTCCATGACCATTTCCGGCGCGTTGGCGGGTATCGGCGGCGGACTGTACTACCTGAGCGGCACCGCGCAGTATACGCTGGTAAAGAGCCTGCTTGGCATGGGCTTCAACGGCATCCCCGTTGCGTTGTTGGCAAGCTCCAACCCCATCGGTACCATTTTCAGCGCCTTGTTCGTAAGTTATATCCAGGTAGGCGGCGACGCACTGCAGCCGGAATACTCCCGCGAGATCATCGATATCATCATTGCGGCGATTATCTACCTGAGCGCTTTCTCGCTGCTGATGCGTGGATGGATCGCCAAGCGGCTGCTGCGTAACCAGAAGGATAACACCAATATGGGCGATGAGGCTCCCGCGGAGCCTGCTAACGAAGCGGAAAGCGGGGTAAAGGCACAATGACGGGCAACGTGATCGCGGATATCCTCAGCGGCACCATTCTTTTCGCAGTTCCGCTGCTGTTGGTGGCTTTGGGCGGTATGTTTTCCGAACGAAGCGGCGTAATCAACATCGCGCTTGAAGGCATTATGGTAATTGGCGCGCTGTTCAGCTGCCTGTTCCTGCGTATGGTGGACGCTAGCGGCTTCGGACCTGCGCACCCCCAGCTGAGCGTTTTCTTCGCCATTCTGGCCGCGGCGCTCTCGGGCGTGCTGTTCAGCCTTCTGCTGGCATTCGCGTCTATCCGCCTGAAAGCGGATCAAACCATCGGCGGCACCGCGCTTAACATGCTGGCTCCGGCGTTCGCCATTGTGCTGACGTGGGCTATTCAGGGGCAGGGACAGACGACCATTCTGATTCCCAACTGGGTGCGTATTACACAGGCGAATTTCGGCGTAACAGCGGGAAGCGGTTTTCTGGAACGGTTCTTTTTTAAGAGCTTTTTTATGACCACACCGATCGCGTTCCTGTTGCTGATTGCGGCCATCGTAGTTCTGTATAAGACGAGGCTGGGGCTGCGGTTACGCGCCTGTGGCGAACATCCGCAGGCAGCGGACAGCGTGGGCATCAACGTTTACAAAATGCGCTATCTGGGCGTTGGAATCTCTGGCTTCCTGGGCGGAATCGGCGGTTTCGCCTTCACAGTGGCAGCCGGTTCGGGTTTCCAAAGCAGCGTGGCGGGCTACGGCTTCCTCGCGCTGGCTGTGATGATCTTCGGCAACTGGAAACCGCTCAACATCCTGGGGGCCAGCCTGTTCTTTGCGCTGTTCAAGATTATCGGTTCTTATGCGGGCTCCATTCCCTTCCTGCCGCAGTTTAACGGCGTGAAGAGTTCGGAATACATTTACCTGATGCTGCCCTATATCGTAACCATGATCGTGCTGATTTTAACCAGTAAAAAGAGCCGTGCGCCCAAATCCGAGGGAATTCCCTACGATAAAGGCGGAAGATAATCGGCCTGAAAACGAAAAAACCGCGCCCAAAGCGCGGCTTTTTTGTTTACAGGCGTCAAGGCTGCCGCCCGCTTTTCAGGGCAGGTAAAAAATAAGTTCACCGTGCGCTTTCAGCCACGCGCGCTGTACACGGTAAGCGGGCGCTAAACGTTCCACCTGCGCCCAGAATGCGGCGGAGTGGTCGGGGTGGGGCATATGGCACAGTTCATGGAGAATCACATAATCCACCACGTCCGGCGGGCAGAGGATCAACGCGCGGTTGAGGCTTAGGGTACCGTGTGCGCTCATGCTGCCCCAGCGCCCCCGCGCGCGGCTGAGGCGGAAAACGGGCTGACGAAAACCGTATCGCTCCGCCAGCATGCATACGCGCAGACGCAGCTCCCGCCGTGCCTGCGCTTCCAGCCAACGCACGGCAAGGGTGGTTGCCTTATCGGTATTCGGCACCATCAGCGTGTCTCCAACCAGCGACACACGCGGAGCGTCGCAACACGAAACCGTAAGCATCCGGTCCAGATAGGGTAAACATGCGCCTTCACAGCATAAAAACGTGACCCGCGGTGGCAGCATGGCCATGCGCGCGCAGGTACGTTCAATCCATTTTTGTTTATCCGATAGGAATGCGTCGATCTGCGATTGCGGTGTCCACAGCGGCGCGCGCACGGTCAGCCGACCGTCGCGGTTCACAGCCAAAGCGAGCGTTTTGCGCGCCGTGCGCACCAACTCGTAAAAGGGTATGGCCATCGGTTAATCGAAATTGATGCCCGGGTACAGGCAAGCCGTGCGAATAAAGGTAGCGCGGCAGCTTTGCGCCAGCCGACATTGCGGAACATTGCGGCGGATCACATCCGCCTCAAAATTCGTTACCCCGCGCTCGGACAGCAGGTTCATCCCCGCGGCGATTAATGTTTTGGCAATCCCCAAACGGCGGTAGTTAGGCATCACATACAGGCCAAACAACCTGGCGGTATCGCCTGCGCCTGTAAACGCGGCTTCGCCTACGATTTCCGGCCCGCGGGAAACGTACAGCGCTATAAAGTGCGGCATGCTCATATATCGCTGAAGCATCGGTAGCTGAAGCGCGTCCAGACGGTAGGTGTTCATTCGCATGAGAAACGCAGTCTGCTCCAGCTGCTTTTGCAAGGGTACGAGCCCCATTTCGTATCCCATCGGCGCGCTAGGTTTGGCGTTGGGTGCGTAAACACGGACGACGTCCAAAGCATCGTCCGCAATAAAACCGCTTTCCCGATAAAACGAAAGCATGGCGGCGTCCTGCATGCCTACCTGCGCGAATACACGCGCCTTCAGGTTCGGCGTTTGCTGGCGAAGCTGCACTGCGCGCGCAAGTAAAGCGCCCAGCAGCATATCCAGCCCCGGCCCTTTGGAATAAACGCTCAGGTAGATATTCACAGGACGTTCCGGAAACAGGTAGGGATGGTAGGTTTGTACCAGATATCCTTCTGCGACGGTAACGTTGGCGCTGTCCGCAACCAGAAACACATTTTCCGGCGGCAGCCCGTTGGTGGTTTGCGCGGGGTGGAAAACCTGCATAGACGCGCTCGTCCTTTCCGAGGCCAGCGCAGGAGGCGACTGTCTCTGCTGTGATAAGCGTTAACAACGTTTCCATTTTACGCCGATTTGGTTACAGATGCAACTGTTCCGTTCCGATTTCGGTAGAAAGCCGATTACAGCCGGACTGCCAAAGAACGGCCGACGCTTTCTTGGTTATTGTAGCAAGCCAAACGCCGAATGTAAAGCATACGGTTGATAAATATGATATAATTAACACGTTCGGAGCCGCGCGCTCCGTTGTGGAAAGGAAGGACAGCGAATGAAAAAAATAATGCTGCTGCTGCTTTGTCTGGTCGTTATGCTTACGCTGGTCGGCTGCGTTGCCGCCAACCCTTACAACAGTTTTCAAAGCTCGGTCATCGGCGAAAACGTGGGTGAAACGTCGGCCGCCACGCAACAGACAGATACACAAGCGCCCCAGCCGACGGATAGCGCCCAAGCGGTTACCACACCCACGCCGAACCCCTCCGCGCCCGGTTATAACGGCTGAGGATAAACATTTACAATTCCGATAAGGAGGGAACCGACATGAAGGTACTGATGATCAACGGCAGCCCGCACGAGCACGGAACGACCCGCCGCGCGCTGGACGAAATAGCCGAAACGCTGAAGGCAAATGACATAGAATCGGAAATCGTAGCCGTAGGCAACAAGATGATCCACGGCTGCATCGCCTGCTACCGCTGCGACGGACGCTGCCGTGCCTTTGACGACGAGGTAAACGTCGCGCTGCGTATGATGGAGGAAGCCGACGCGCTGGTGATTGCCACGCCCGTGTATTACGCTTCGCCCAACGGCACGTTGATTTCGTTTTTAGACCGGATGTTCTTCGCCGGCAACGGCGATGTTTTCGCTGGCAAACCCGCTGCGTGTGTGGCTGTTTCCCGCCGGGCCGGTACGACCGCCAGCCTGGAAGTGCTGAATAAATATCCCCTCATCAGCGGAATGCCTATCGTCGCTTCTACCTATTGGACGATGGCGCACGGTTCCAACGCACTTCAGGCCGAACAGGATGAAGAAGGCATGCAGGTGCTTCGCAACCTGGCCCGCAACATGGCCTGGCTGCTGCGCTGCATCGAGCTTGGCAAAAAGGAAGGCGCGACCTTCCCCCAACCGGAGGAACCGCGTCTGCGCACCGACTTTATCCGGTAACACGAACCAATGAAAAACCGCCCCGTTGGGGACGGCGGATATGGATGAAGAACCAGCAAACGAAGCTAAAATCGGTTAACCATGAAACGCTGGGATTCATCCGACTTGGTGAAACAAGCTCTAAATCGTAAACGCACTTTATAGCAGCGCGCCCAGGCTGCGAGCCGCGGAGGCCACCGTATCCGACACGTCGGTCATGACGCCTGTGGTTTGCAGAAAAATCACCAGTATACCCAGCAATGCCACGTAAAGCGCGAACCAGTTAAGCGATATCCGCGTGATGATGCGCAACATAAAACGGATGGCCAGGAAGCCGCTTACGGCAGCCACGGCAACGCCTACCACGATGGAGGCCATGTCGCCGGTTTGGGGAAGCCCACCCGTCTTAACGGCACTATAGCCCTCGCTTAGAAAACTGGCCAGGATGGCCGGCATGCTCATCATGAAGCTGAACTTTGCGGCGGTTTCCCTGTCCAGCCGCGAGGCGACGCCGCCAAACAGCGTGGAACCGCTGCGGCTCACGCCGGGCAGCATACCCACGGCCTGCATTAAGCCCATGGCCAACGCGTTCTGCACACCGACACGGTCGCTTTCCAGCCGTCGGGTCTGGTTGCGCTGAGAAATCCATTGGGCAAGCATCAGCAAAAAGCCTGTGAATAAAAAGCACACGCCCAACAGCCCGTTATGGGTTTCCAGATAATCCAGTTGGTCGCCCAGCGCGACCTTGGCAATCAACGCGGGCAGTGACGCGATAACCAACAGCAGCAGCGTCGGGTTCTTGATGGGATGGCGAAGCATGGCCACCCAATCCCGCCAGAAAACGACCACTACCGCCAGGAGCGTGCCCATGTGCAGCAGAATGTTAAATAACAACTGGTTTTGGTAACCCGTTTGCATCAGCGCCTGTAACAGGTTCAGGTGTCCGCTCGACGATATGGGAAGAAACTCGGCAACACCCTGGATTAAGCCAAGAAACGCGGCCATCAGGATTTTCATGGAGAATCGTTCCTTTCCTGTGGTGTACAACGCGTTCAGTATACACCCGAACCGCGCGGCTGTCACGCGCGTAAATCCAAACGATTTCGACGAGGATGCGGAACGTTTGGATACTCTGAAAGGCGGTGCCGCCAATGCCCAGGCGTATCGAGGCGTTCGCTCTGTTTGTTTTGATGTGGGCGGCCTGCTCGCTGCCGTTATTTACCGGCGCGCAGGCGGAAGTATCAGCCGGCGCAGGAACGGAGAATAAAACGGTGAAGGCGATGTTTCTCAACGTTGGCAAGGCGGACGCGGCGATCATTATTGCAGGAGGCAAACAATACCTGGTGGATACCGGCACCAAGGACAGTGCGGACGCAATGCTGCGTGCGCTGAATTTTTATGGGATTACCAGGCTGGACGGGGTACTGATTACCCACACCGATAAGGATCACGTAGGCGGGCTGAAAGCGCTGTTAAAAAGCGACGTCACGGTCGATTGCCTGTACGCGCCGACGTTTTCGACCGTGCCTATGGAGGAACATCCGGTGGCCAAACAAGCGGAAAAAAACGCGGTCGCGCTTCGGTGGCTCAATGCTGGCGACAGCATAACGATCAGCGACGATATGCGTTTTGAGGTGCTGGGCCCGCTTACGCTCGATACCGAAAACGAAAACAACAACTCTTTGGTGCTCCGGCTGGTCACACCGCAAGGCGATATGCTACTGACCGGCGATATGGAAACGGAGGAGGAAACCGCGCTGCTGGACGCGGGGAAGATTACCCCCGTCGCCGTTTTGAAAGTGGGGCACCACGGCGAGGAAGACGCCAGCGGCGAAGCACTGATTTATACGCTGAAACCGCAGGTGGCCGTGATTTCCACCGACCCGAACGATGGGGATAAAACGCCCGATCCAAAGGTAATCGGCAGGCTGTGGGATATCGGCGCGGAAGTATACGTTACGAACCAGGCAAGTTGCTGCGTTGAAGTTACGCTCACCGGCGGCAGCGCCGCGGGACGGCTGGTGAACTACTCGGTGCAATAAAAAGCGCCTGCGCACTGCACAACAGGCAACGCGTAGGCGCTTTTTATTATACCGAACCGCCGCCGTCGGCGTTATTTTGCAAGATTTGCAATGATGCCCAGCAGCCCGGGCCCTGTGTGAATGGCCAGCACGGGGCTGACCGGCCCGACATAGCCGTAGGCGATGTTCAGCTTTTGCTTTAGCATATCCATAAGGTTTTGCGCTTCTTCCTGCGCCTGCCCATGCACGACAGACAGGTCGATGCGCTTCATGCCAAAATGCCGGTATGCCTCCTGTACCATGGTTTCTACCGCCGCCTTATAACCGCGCGCCTTGGTAAGGGTTTGGTAAACGCCGTCGTCGTTTACGAAAATAATCGGCTTAATCTGCAGCAGGTTGCCCACCATGCTTTCCACCAGGCCGATGCGGCCGCCTTTGCGAAGGTATTCCAGCGTGCGGATCACAAACATGCCCAGCTGAGAGGAACGTACGACCTTCGCTTTCTGCACGGCAGTGTCCGGGTCATCGCCCGCTTCCAGGGCTTCAGCCACGGCCAACACCATTGCGCCCAGACCTGTCGACAGCGTTTTGGAATCGACGACCCGGATGTTCATGCGCCCCTGGTAATCTTCCGCGACCACGTGCACCATATTGTACGTGCCGCTGAGGCCGGAGGAAATACAAACATGCACCACGTCCGTAACGCCATCGGCGACCAGCATATCGTAAAGGCGGGTCACATCCTCGGGCAGGGGCAGGCTGGTTTTTGGCAGCTCGGTTTTAAGGAGCTCGTACAGCTGATCCTGTGTCAGTTCCGTGCGGTCGCGGTACTCTGCGTTTTGGCACACAATTCGCAGCGATATCATATGGATATGGTGCTCGCTAAGCTGCGCGTCGCTCAGATCGCAGGAGGAATCTGTAACGATCGCTGTTTTTCGTACTTCTGTCATCCGTTGGGTCCTCCTCTGGATGTAGGGGCATTCCGTGCCCATGGTTCTATTATAACACGCATCGCGGCCCCGTCAACGCTACGGGCGCATATGCCCGCAGGGTTTACGGAATGTTCACGTTTTCGCAGGTAATGAAGGTCACAACTTGCCCGCTTCGGTTGACAAAGCGGTGGTGGTGTTTTACTATTTAGCGTAGTTCTTTTTATGCCTGAGCGGGCAATACACATCGGAGGCGAAACGCCGGATGAACTCCAACACGGGGAAACAAGCGCGTAAACGCATACGGCTGCTTTATGTAAAAACCGGGATGACCGCGCTATGGATATTGGCAATGTTGTTTGGAACGGCCTGCGTAGCGCAGGCGGCTGACGTAACAGGCGGATCCGCGAAGATCACTGTGGCAGCTTTCTTTGACAGTAACGAAAACGGAACGCGCGGTATATACGAGCGCTCCGTCACCGGCGTAACGGTGGAAGCGTTGCCCGCGGCGGATGCAAGCGGCGCGGCGGTTGCTTCCGCTATAACCGACGCAAGCGGCGAAGCGGAACTTACCGGCCTCGCGGCAGGCGATTATGTGCTGCGTTTTACCCTGCCGGACGGGTACCTGTACACCACGGCTGTCGACGGGTGGAACCTGCAAAACAGCTGCGTGGGTGATTCGCAAAGCCTGCAGGCGGTTTCCAAGCCCCTTACGCTTGCCGACGGCGAAACAGCGGAAGCCGGCGTGGGGGCCATTCCCGTGGGTTCTTTTTCCGGCAAGGCATGGAACGACCTGAACAACGACGGCGTAATGCAGGCGGACGAGCCGGGCGCGCCGGATATAACGCTTACGCTGACTGGCGTTAAGAGCGGCCTGACATACACGCTCTCCACGGACGATACGGGCGCGTACCTTTTTCCCCTGCTGCGCAACGATACCTATGATTTCACCGCGACCCTTCCAACCGGGTACCTGTTCGCACGCTATACCAAAACCGGTGGCGATTCACGCTCGGTATTCACCACCGCGGGCGCAAGCGCCACACGCCAGTTTATCGTAACCGGTGCGGAGAATGTGACAAATAAAAACGTGGGTATCGTTACGGAAACCGCGTTAAGCGGTGTTGCTTTTCTGGACCAGAACTACAACGGCGTCTACGACCAGGGCGAGCCGCCCTATGCCGGTGTAACTGTGGAATTGATTAAAAATTCCAACGACGTTTCCATGGGCAAGGTGGTTACCAGCGCAGACGGGACTTACCTCTTCGCATCGCTTCGCGGCGGAGATTACCGGCTGCGCGCCATTTTACCGGACGACGGCAGTATTTTCACCATTGTGCCAACCTCCGCACAGGGGCTTTTCAACCAGTTTGCCGCCAGGGAAGGGCGACGGGAGGACACCATCCCCTCGATCGTACTAAAAAACGGCGATACTGCGAAAACCTGCGTGGGCATAGCCATGGGCGGCGTAATCACCGGTACGGTGTTTTTCGATCAGAAATACGACGGCGTAATGAACGACAGCGACGCTGTCGCTCCGGGCGTGAAGGTGCAGCTGACCGATGCAGCGGGCGAGGTAGCGGCAACGGATACCACCAACGCAAACGGAGTCTATAAGCTGGAAGGCATTATGCCGGGCGTATACACCGTGCGTTTCCAGCGCAAGGATGGGTATGCCTTCTCGCGTTACAGGCCGGACGAGAAAAACAGCAACGACGTGCGTAAACTGGCAGGGGACGGCTATGGCGAAACCGATGCGCTTACGGTATCGATGGGGCAGAACGTTGAGCAGATCAACGCCGGGATGCTTCCGTCCTCCACGCTTAGCGGCGTGTTCTTTGATGATTTAAACGATAACGGTCTGCGGGACGCGGACGAGCCCGGCTTTACCGATGGCAGCGTGCGCCTGCTTTCCCAGGATGGGGAGGTAGACCTTACGGTAAGCGTGGCCGAGGACGGCGCCTACTTCTTCGACGGCGTGATGCCCGGCACCTATACCGTGACGTTCCAACTGCCGGACAACGCCGCCCTCGCTAAGGTAGCCGATGGCGGCAACACGCTGGAAGCGCAGGGCACGCAAAACACGCTTGGCGGGCTTACGGTGGAAGCCGGCAAAGCGTACGAAGCGCCGCTGGTGGGCGCGGTAACGCTGGGCACTTTTACGGGGGTTGCCTACCATGACCAAAACGGAAACGGCGCACGCGACGACGGCGAAGAAACCCTGAGCGGCGTGCTCGTTTCCTGCGCGCCCAGCGCTGCCGGACAACAGGGAGGCCAGGCGTTTACTGGCGAGGACGGCGCTTTCGCCATTACCGGTCTGCGCCCCGGAACGTATTCGCTTATGGTTCAGCTGCCGGACGGGTACATTTTCTCCGGCAACCTCACGCAAAGCGGTATTGCGCTGAGCACGGATCAGCAGGCGACTGTCGCATGCCCCTGGGCAGCGCTGACAAACCGCGTGAACAACGCGATTGGAGCGGTAAAGCCCGCCACCGTGAGCGCCAGCATGTGGCTGGATGAAAATCGCGACGGTAAGCATACAAACGACGAAAGGTCATTAAGCGGCCTGAGCTTCCAGCTTTACGATGAAACCGAGGAGGAAGTGGTTAAAACCGCAACCTCCGATGACAGCGGAGTCGCAACGTTTGCCAACGTGCGGCCCGCCACTTATGCCGTGCGCGTTACCCTGCCTGCAAAGGCGCAATCCGCACAGGCTGGCAGCATTTATACGCTGAGCGGTGGCGTAAACGTGACCGAGGGACAAACCGTGAAGGAAATTACCGATAAACTGGTGTGCACTACCAGCATTGGCGGTACGGTGGCGCTGGACGAAACCGGCACGCGCGCGCCGCAGGCGAACGTGAAGGTATCGTTGTACCAGGGCGACGCGGGGCAGCCCCTGCAAACCGCAACCACAGACGAACAGGGCGCGTACAGCTTCGATGGCCTGTGGCCCGGCGATTACCGCCTTATGTTTGCGCAACCCGACGGCGCGATTTTTATTCACCCTGACGATGCGAACTATAGCGCCGGAGCTTCCGCGGTGGTTTCCGTGGAAAACAACGTGGGGGAAAGCGATACGCTGACCCTCAAGATGGCGCAGGATCAACTTTCCGTAAACGCAATCCTCATCCGTCCGGCGCGCGTGGGCGATCAGGTTTGGCTGGATACCAACCGAAACGGCCTGGTGGATTACGGCGAGCCTACCATCAACGGCGTTACCGTGCAGCTGCTTTACAATGGGAATGTGGCTTATGAAACGGTATCCAACGCGTGGGGTTACTACGAAATGAACGATGTGTACCCGGGCACTTATACCCTTCGCGCCAAGGCATACCCCGCGCTTGCAATTACAAAAACGGTGCCGTCGCTGCGTATGATCTCCAGCTGCCTTACCTCGGGCAATGGCGACAGCGCTGAAAGCGACCCGTTCAGCGTGGAAAGCGGCTCGAAGAACTTTGATTGCGATTTGGGCTACATCCTGCCGGACGGTGCGAAGATGCCCGCGCAGATTGTTTCTGGCACAACGCAGCAGTGGCCTACGGCGGTTAGCACGGGTAATTGACAAACAGCCCTTCTCCGTTGCCTTATCCATAGCGGAGGAGGGCTGTTTCGCTTATATCAATCTCATAGGCCTGTCTGCTGCACTGCAAAAGGGGGATTCATACCGCCGTGAGCGTTCCCATCTGGAAAGGGATTGTCACCGCGTATAGGGAGTTAGGCGCATGCGTTTACCGTTCGCAAAACGGCCGCCCGTGCCGTTGGTGATACAACCGGCAGGCTTCGCAATCACCGTGCCGCTGACAGCGTTTGTCGCACGGGCAAGCCGACAACTCGGCCACACGGGAGGCCGGAAGCACCCGAACGCCGTGCTCTGAGAGCTTTTTAGCGGTCAGCCCGTCACCGGGCGTTAGCGTGTCGGTAAAGCTGCCATCATGCACAACGCCGATACCGCAGGAAGGGCTACGATCCTGCAGCAGGGCGCACTCGCACCTAAGCAACCGCGCCAATCGCAGCGCTTCAGCCGCGCCTTTTTCATATTGCTTTGTTACGTCCGCGCCGGAACGGGTCAACACTCGACCGCCGCATATTTCAGCCGGTTCTCTCGGTGTGGGTAGGCCGCCGTAAACTTCCGGACAAAACGGTACCAGTGTATGTACCCTGGCAAGCTCGAGTACGGCTTCGTTTGGAAAGGCGCTGCCATCATAACGGCAGGCTGTGCCCAATAAGCAGGCGCTGACCAGGATTTTCATGGCACATTCCTCCCTTTTGTTTGATTATACCATGAAAAAGGGAACCGCGCTCAACGTGCCGTTGGCTTGACAGGGGTTTGTGTGCGTGATATCCTAAGTCTGTTTGAGGCCGTTTCACGTTCCAGCGTATATACGCGCCATTTTTACCTTCGGGGAGGACGCGCTTTCGTCATGGAGGCAAGCATGAACAAGCGATATATTATGTCGCAGGTAGTTAAAACGGTTTTCCAGTGCTTGTTGTATGTATCCCTTTTTATTGCGTTCTTTTGGCTGCTATCCATTAACAACCCCCAAATCATCAACATGAGCCGTACTGCCGCCATCACGATGGCTACGTTCGCTCTCCTGCTGGTGATTTTAACGCATGTGTATGGCGGCTATCAGCTGGGAGAGAAAAAGGCGCCGTCGGTATTTGCCTCCATTGTGATTACCATCACGTTTACGGATATCGTCACGTATTTACAGTTGCAGATCATGAACGTAAACCCTGCCAACAACAGCCGCCTGATCCTGTTCGGCGAGGATTTCTGGCTGCTGCTTGGAGCCATGGTTTTGCAGGTGGCGCTGATTTACCTGTTTGTGGCGCTGGGCTACCGCTTTTATTTCGCCATCAATCCGCCGCAAAGATGCTGTATCGTCACTTCGTCGCAGGAACAGGCGGATCATATCGCGGAAAAGATCGCGAGTTTCAAACAGCGCTACCAGCTGTGCGACGTGCTGCATTACGAATGCGGAGATGTGGAACAAACCATTCTGGATAACGACGTGGTGTTTCTGGCGGGCATCCCGGATACCGAGGAAGCACAGCTGAAATCCTTCTGCTATCAAAACGGCAAGACGATTTACCTTCAGGCGGAACTGGAGGATGTGATTGTGTCTACGTCGCAGCAAAACGTGATCGACGATACGCTGTTTTTGTATATTCACCGCACGGATCCGACGCTGATGCAGCGTTTCGTCAAACGTACCTCCGATATCGTCATCAGCCTGCTGGGGCTGATTATCACCAGCCCGCTGATGCTGTTGGCGACCGTAATGATCGGACTGTCCCGAAACGGGCCAATCTTCTTTTTGCAGAACCGCGCAACCATCGACGGTAAAGTGTTTCGCATTATCAAATTCCGTACCATGTACCAGGACGCGTGCGACAGCGCGGCACAATCGGCCTGCGAAAACGATGGACGCATCACCCGGGTGGGGCGGTTTTTACGCAAGTTCCGTATCGACGAGCTGCCTCAGCTTTTTAACGTACTCAACGGGGATATGAGTATCGTGGGCCCGCGGCCGGAAATGCTGGAAAACGTGGATCGCTATACCCAGGAAGTGCCGGAGTTTGAATACCGTAAACAAATGAAAGCCGGGCTGACCGGCCTGGCGCAGATCGATGGCAAGTACAACACCAGCCCGCGGGACAAGGTGATACTGGATCTTTTATACATAGAAAATTTCTCCCTGATGATGGATATCAAGCTGATATTGCGCACCGTTACCATCTTTTTCCGAAGGGACAGCACCGAGGGCTTCCATACCGACAAGTTCGCCTTTTGCCCGCTCATGCGCACCGAACCCGAAAAAGTCAAGCCAACGGTGAGACCGCAGACCGCCCCAAACACGCGGGATTCTGACGAATCGTATACGCGCCCGGTGGCCGTCCGCACGCCGATGCAGGCCACCGAACCCGTGGAATTCAGTCGGGAAAACGCGCCCAACGAAATCGTGATCGACGCATCGGAAACGCAGGATTCTTATAAACCCAAGAATACCTGTGAAAACGCGGCCGCGCCGGTGCAGCGCGACGCAGAAGCATCCTGCACCGGAGAAACCGACGCGCATTCCACCGCGCCATCCGGCGCCATGCTTTCCGGCGCGCACGTTGTAATTTAAACTTTTTATAAGGAGTGAGCTGGATATGGACAAGACACTGCTGGTTCTCGCGGCCGGTATGGGTTCACGTTACGGCGGCAATAAACAGGTGGACGGCATGGGGCCGCATAACGAAATGCTGCTGGAGTATTCGGTATACGACGCTATACAAGCGGGCTTTAACAAGGTCGTTTTTATCATCAAGCATGATTTTGAAGATCTGATACACCGGATGGTTGGGGAACAGCTGAGCCGAAAAATCAAGGTAGAGTATGTGTTTCAGGAATTTGATACGCTGCCTGCCTGGTACCGTAAACCCGACCAGCGCGTTAAACCCTTTGGCACCGTGCATGCGATGCTTTGCGCCAAAGACGCGATTCACGAGCCTTTCGCCGTCATCAATGCCGATGATTATTACGGCCGCGCGCCTTATGGTTTGATCGGCAAACGCATCGAGAACCTGAAGGCGCAGCGCGAAGCGTGCATGGTGGGGTATTACCTGAAAAACACGGTCAGCGAAAACGGGCACGTAACGCGCGGCGTATGCGAAACCACGCCGGACGGGCAACTGAAAAGCGTGACCGAAACCTATAAGATCATGCCCTTTGCGGATGGCACCATCCGCGATACGAATGCCGACCCCGTTGGCGTGGTGCTCAACCCCAACAGCCTCGTGAGCATGAACCTGTTTGGGTTTACACCCTGGATTTTCGATAAGACCCAGCAATATTTTGATGCGTTCCTAAAGGCGCTGGCTGCCGACGAGATGAAGGCGGAATATGTTTTGCCTGTGCTGGTGGATCAACTGATGCACGAAGAAAGCCTGACGGTGGATGTGCTGCCCACCGACGCCGCCTGGTTCGGCGTAACTTATAAAGAAGACAAACCCTTTGTGCAGGAGCAGCTCAGGCGTATGCATGCCAAAGGCGTATATCCGAACGTGCTGTTTTAACGCCCACTTATAAGGGAGGCTCATTATGACCGTTTTGCTTACTGGCGGAGCCGGATTTATCGGATCCCACACCTATGTGGAACTGGTCAACGCGGGACAGGATGCGGTGATTGTTGATAATTTTTCCAACAGCTCCCCGGAAGTGCTCGCAAGGCTTGAAAAAATCACCGGCAAGCCTGTTCGCTGTCACCGGCTGAACGTATGCGACAAAGCCGAACTCAACAAGGTACTGGATCTGTACGCGTTTGACGCGGCAATACATTTTGCGGGTTATAAAGCGGTCGGCGAAAGCGTAGTAAAACCGTTGGAGTATTACCGGAACAACCTGGACAGCACCCTTACGCTGTGCGAAGCTCTGCGCGAGCATGGCGTGACCCGCCTGGTGTTCAGCTCCTCAGCTACCGTTTACGGCATGGCGCAGACGATGCCTCTTACGGAGGACATGCCCACCGGCTGCACCAGCCCCTATGGCTGGACGAAGTACATGATCGAGCGGATTCTGACCGACGCGGCTTTCGCCGATCCGAACTGGTCGGTGGCGTTGCTGCGCTATTTCAACCCCATCGGCGCTCACGAAAGCGGCCTGATCGGGGAGGATCCCGTAGGCATCCCCAATAACCTCATGCCCTATATCACCCAGGTGGCCAGCGGAAAAATGGATAAACTTCGCGTGTATGGCGACGATTATCCCACGCCAGACGGTACGGGCGTGCGCGATTATATCCACGTGGTAGATTTGGCCAAGGGGCATGTGGCCGCCTGCGAATACCTTATGAAGCACACTGGCTGTGAAGCGTTCAACTTGGGCACCGGCAAGGGATACAGCGTTCTGGACATCGTAAAGACGTTCGAGCGCGTCAATGGGGTTCGCATCCCATACGAGGTTACCAAACGCCGCCCGGGCGATATCGCCGTTTGCTACGCCGACGCTTCCAAAGCCGAAAAAAGCCTGGGCTGGACGGCCCATAAAACGCTGGAGGATATGTGCCGCGATTCCTGGCGCTGGCAAAGCGGAAACCCCAACGGATACAAGGCATAAACACGAATAATACGACCGCGGAGGAAGGAGCAGGCTCCTTCCTCCGCGGTTTCATATACGATTCAGAACGCACCCGGGGAAAAACGTGTATGCCTCAGCCTACCTTAAAGTTGATCCCGATAGCATTATTCCACCGTCACGCTTTTAGCCAGGTTGCGGGGTTTATCCACGTCGCAGCCGCGCGCCACGGCCATGCAATAGGCAAACAGCTGGAGGGGGATCACCGCCAGCAAAGGCGCGAGCAGATCGTCCGCCGAGGGAATCACGATGATCTCATCCGCCTCGCCAACCACCCGGTCTTTCATGTCCTCGCGGCAAAGGGCTAGTATGGTTGCGCCGCGCGCCTTGATTTCCCGCAGGTTGCTCAGACTTTTTTCCAGCAGCTGGGGCTGCGTAAGGGTCGCCACTACCAAACGGCCTTCCTGCAATAACGCGATGGGTCCGTGCTTCAATTCGCCCGCGGCATACGCCTCGCTGAACACATAGCTGACTTCTTTCAGCTTCAGCGCGGCTTCCATGGAAAGGGCGTAATCTAACCCGCGGCCAACAAAGAATACATGCTTTTTCTGGCTCACGGTGGAGGCATACCATTGAAGCTTTTCTTCCGTCAGCAGCGCTTTTTCGGCTTTAGCCGGAAGCGCGGCGATCTCGCGGCGCAGCCTCTGCGCTTCCTGCGTGGAAAGCGTACCGCGCATGTCGCCAAGCGCGATGGCGATAAGCAGCATCATTTCCACCTGCGTCATGTAGGCTTTGGTACTGGCCACGGCAATTTCCGGCCCGGCGTAGGTAAACAGCGTGTTTTGTTCGCCCACCTCGCGCGCGATGGTGGAACCCACCACATTGCAAATGGCGATCACTTTCGCGCCGCGCTGTTTTGCTTCGCGCAGCGCTGCGAGGGTATCGGCCGTTTCGCCGCTTTGGGACACGGCGATAAACAGTTCGTCCGTCCCGATGACCGGATCACGGTAACGGTATTCGCTGGCGACGTCGGCCATAACGGGAATGCGCGCCAGTTTTTCAATTACGTATTTTCCAAAAACACCGGCGTGGTAGGCGGTGCCGCAGGCAACGATGCTGATTTGCCTTAGGGCGCGCGCTTCTTGGGCAGTCACGGGCAGCCAGCCATATCCCTGCGGGTCGCCGGTATTGCGAGGCTTAAAGGTGTTTTGCAAAGCGGTGGGCTGCTCATGAATCTCCTTGAGCATATAGTGTGCATAACCGCCTTTTTCGGCGCTGCTCAGGTCCCACGAGACGTGGTAATAATCAGGCGTCTGCGCTTCGCCCAGCTGGTCGTAGACCTCCATGCCCTGAGCGCTGAGAACAGCCAACTCCTTATCCCGAAGGAATACAACGTCACGCGTATGGCTGAGCATGGCGGGGATGTCGCTTGCGATGAAGGCTTCGCCATCCTTCGCGCCCACCACCAGTGGGCTTTCGTGCCTGACGCAGAAAAGCCGGTTTGGCTCCGCGTCGCATAGGATGCCCAACGCATAACTGCCTTCCAGCATCCCCATGGCTTTGATAATCGCCGTTTTCATATCGCCTTCGTACAGTGTGCGCAGCAGATGAGCCACCACCTCTGTGTCGGTTTGGGATACGAACACGCAGCCTCGCTGTTTCAGGTATTTTCGCAACGCCTCATGGTTTTCAATAATGCCGTTGTGTACCACGGCGATGCCGCCGGAAAAGTCCGTATGGGGATGAGCGTTCAAATCGCTCGGTTCTCCATGGGTGGCCCAGCGTGTATGCCCGATGCCTGCCTTGCCAACGATGGGTTGTTCGCCTAACAATGCGGTCAGGTTTTCCAACCGGCCTTTCGCCTTGCAGATGTTGATTTTACCTTCCCCGCCGAGTATGGCAACACCGGCGCTGTCGTACCCGCGGTAGCTTAAACGATCCAGCCCTTCCATCAAAATGGGGCATGCGTCCCGATTGCCGATATATCCAACGATACCGCACATGTTTTTTACCTCCGTAGAACGTATTCAAACGTATGCTATTGTATCATAACGTATTACTATTTTCAACCCCCATAACGCGTATGTTACAAACCTGCGCAGAACCACAAAGCGAGCCTGAAAGTTATACGCTCTCATGGCCGCTCGCCGCTTGCGCGCAGACAAAAAACTTGTTATGATACGGTAGACGGAAGGGGGCGAAGGCATGGCGACGATTTTAATTACCCATGGCGTGCCCATAACGCGCTTCGCGCCGCTTCAACCCAACCGTTTGTTTTATCCCAAACCCGGTAAGGCGTTCAGCCGGAAAAAGTTGATGGAACTGCTGCCCGAATGTGACGCCGTGGTGGCTTGCGGAGCGATGGACCGCGCGCTGCTGGATGCGTGCGTGAAATGCAAACTGATTGTTGTTTATGGCGCCGGATACGACGCGGTGGACGTGGCTGCCGCGTCACAACGTAACATCCCCGTGGCGAACATCCCCGACAGCGTAACGGAAACCACGGCAGAGCTGGCGATGGCGCAGATGCTGACGCTGCTTCGGCGCGTTTGCGAGCTAGACCGGCAGGTGCGCGACAAGGACTCGACGCGGAAATTGTTCACCATGGGCGCTTCGATGGGCGTTTTGCCGGAGGGAATGACGCTTGGCGTGGTGGGCATGGGGCGCATCGGTTCGCGGGTAGCCGAGTTCGGGCGTTTTTTAAATATGCGTGTAGTCTATTCCAGCCGTGGGATCAAACCCTATTCCGTATGCGGCAATGCGCGCAGGTTGCCGCTGGAGGAGCTTTTGCAGGTTTCCGACGTGATTACGCTGCATTGCCCTTTATCCGACGATACTTACCATATGATCGACAGGGAAGCGCTTAAGCTGATGAAGCCTTCGGCTTTTTTACTCAATTCCGCGCGCGGTAAACTGGTGGACGAGGCGGCGCTTGCCGAGGCGTTGGAGGAAGGCCGCATTGCGGGCGCGGCGCTGGACGTGTTTGAAAACGAGCCGGAAGTGTCCAAACGCCTGAAGAATCTGCCTAATGTCGTACTGACGCCGCACATTGGCAGCAACACCCTGCGCACTCGCAACCGTATGGCGGAGGAATGCTGTGTGCGCATTCTGGATGCGCTGGCGGGTCGTAAGCCCGATAACCTGCTCAACCCCGAGGCATGGCCTGAACTTTAATAACGTGATAGCAAAAGCCGTTCGATTCTCACATGGGAATCGGGCGGCTTTTTTTTGTCGCTTGTTCAGCGAGCCAAAAATGGCGGAATTTCCGCAAGGCTTTTCACCCGGAACGCAGGCTTTACTTGGGGGTAAAACTCGCCCTCATCCAGCAGAATGCCCGCGACGCCCGCCGCCTGGCCGGAAAGGATATCGATATCCCGATCGCCGATCATAAAGGCTTCCTCCGCGGTGAAGGCGTGTTTACGCATTAAATAGAGCACCGCTTCCGGCGAAGGTTTATCGGCGAAACCATCTTCGTGGGTCACAAAATCGTCAAAATACCCGGCCAGTCCGTCGGCGGTCAACTGTGTAACGGCAACGCGGTCACGGTGTGTAAACAGGTAATGGCGGCAGCCAAGGTTACGAGCGACACGCAGGCATTCGGCGACGCCCGGCATCGGCGGAAAATCGCGCTGAACATCGTAGCGGCGGTGAAACGCGGCCAGGAGCGCTTCGACGGACAGGCCAAAACGCGCCGAATAGGTAAGCGCCGCGTGGTAAACGGTCACTTTAACGAGCGCGTAGGCTTC
>JADGQP010000169.1 GCA_017881705.1 Christensenellaceae bacterium | reverse complement strand
CGTTTCTGCTCGTCCATATGGCGAATCAGTTTACGCTGAATCTTCCCACTGACGGTTTTGGGCAGTTCATCCACAAACTCGATAATGCGCGGATATTTGTACGGCGCGGTAATGGCTTTTACGTGTTCCTGCAACTCGTGTTTCAGCTCGTCGCTGGCTTCGTAGCCGCGGTTTTTCACCAGCACGACCGTCGCCTTCACTACCTGCCCACGCTCGGGGTGCGGAACGGCCGTAATGGCGCACTCCATCACGGCGGGGTGGGTCATCAGCGCGCTCTCCACCTCGAAAGGCCCGATGCGGTAACCGCTGGATTTAATCACGTCATCGCTGCGGCCGATGAAGAAGTAATAGCCTTCCACATCGCGCCAGGCCATATCCCCCGTGTGGTATAAATCGCCGCAGAAAACCTCGTCGGTCTGCGCCTGGTTGCGGTAATAGCCGGTCAGCAGGCCCGGGGGATGCCCGTTTTGCAGGCGGATGCAAATCTCGCCCTCTACGCCGTCGTCCACGTCGTTTCCGTTTTCGTCCACCAGTGCGATATCATAGGCGGGCGAAGGTCTTCCGGTGCTTCCGGCTTTGGGTTCCATCCATTTGCTGGTCATCAGCAGCGGAGTGGTTTCGCTCTGCCCGAACGCTTCATGAATCTTTACGCCTGTAGCTTTTAAAAACTGCTCGTACACCTCGGGGTTGAGCGGCTCGCCCGCGCAATTGGCCCAGCGCAGGGCGCTCAGGTCGTAATTTTTCAGATCTTCCTTGATGATGAAGCGGTACACCGTCGGCGGCGCGCAAAACGAGGTAACGCGGTATTTCACCAGCTTGTCCAGCAGTTCCGAGGCAACAAAACGGTCAAAATCGTACACAAACAGCGTAGCACCGCAGATCCATTGGCCGTACATCTTTCCCCAGCCAGCCTTGGCCCAGCCCGTATCCGCAACGGCTATATGGATATCATGATCGCCCACGTTGTGCCAGTAATACGCCGTCACCGTCTGGGCGATGGGGTATGTCCAGGTGTGCGCGGCCATCTTGGGCATGCCTGTGGTGCCGCTGGTGAAGTACATCAGCATAATGTCATCGTTCGCAGGCAATTCCGCCGGCTTTTCCCAATGCTCGTCGGCTGCGTCCACCAGCGCGTCAAAATTGAGGAAACCTTCCGCATCGCCCAGGGTAAACAGCGCTAAAAGCGTATCGCACTCCGGTTTCGCGGCCAGCACATGCCCGCGTACTTCCGGCTCCTCCACGCACAGGATGGCTCTGGCGCTGCTTGCCTGCACACGGTAGACAATATCCTTCTTTTGAAACTGCGCCGTCGCGGGGATCAGCACGCAGCCAACTTTCAGAAGCCCCAACGCCGCGATCCAAAACTGGTAGCGCCGTTTGAGCATCAAAATCACAGGGTCGCCCTTTTTCAGCCCCTGCGCTTTAAACACGTTGGCCGCTTTGTCGCTGAGTCGGCTGAATTCGCCGAAGGTGAAGGTGCGCTCGTTTCCGTGCACGTCGCACCAGATCATGGCACGCTTATCGGGGGAAATCCGCGCGTATTCGTCCACGATATCGTAGGCAAAATGGAACCTGGGCGGAATTTTGAGGGCAAAGTGTTTCTCAAAATCCTCCTGGGAGGTAAAATCCGTCCGAATATATCGATCCGCCAGCATAGGAGGCTTCTTCCTTTCCTTTTGGGGTCGCGCTTCCCAATGCTTTTCGCACGCGTCGCATGTATTCAGCAGGCGTCCCGCGTGCGGCGTGCGAAAGGGTAAACTGGGTTAGGGTATCACCATGGCCAGAAAATGTACGGGTTCGTTGCCTTCGGCTTTCATGGCGTGAGGCGTGTGGCTGTCGTAATACACGCTGTCGCCCGGATAAAGCAGCACGTCGTTTTTACCGATGACAATGTGCATCACGCCTGAAAGAATGTAATCGAACTCCTGCCCCTCGTGGCTGTTGGGTACCAGCTCCTCGTTGACGCCCACGGGCACGGTAACATACAGCGGTTCGATCTTGCGGTGCGCAAAGTTGGAACCCAGATTTTTATACACATACTGGTTGTGGCGGGTGATATCCTCGCCCTTGCCCGCGCGCGTAACGCTGAAAACGTTCAGCCTCGGCGCTTCGCCCGTGAGAAGCTCGGTCATATCTACGTGAAAGATCTCCCCGACCTTCACTAAAAAGCTAATGGAAATGTCGATCTCCCCGGCTTCGATTTTCTTGTACTCTTCCACGGGAACATCCAGCACGGCTGCCATACGTTCGACCGTGTAGTCCGAGATTTCGCGAAGATCGGAAATTCTCATGGCAATCTGCTTCACTTGATCGGACACTGCGGGTGCGCCTCCTTTGTATGCCTTTCCACAGACCAGTTGACTTATTATAGTGGATACCGGTGGGAACTTCAAGTTTTTCCGCGGTTTTTAACCTTCGGTTTTAGCCCTTTGCCGCGTCGGCTGCGCCGGCGTTCAAAATGGCGTCCAGCCGGAACAGCGCCGTTTCCACGCTGCCCTCCTGCGTTGTGCGGCCGGATTTAAGGCGGTACTCCAACTCGTACAGGTAATCGTATGCGGCTTGCAGCTTTTCGGGCGTGTAACGCCGCGCCTGCGCCTGCGTACGCGAAACGGCGAAAGGCGGTATACCCAACAGGCTCGCCAGCGCGGAAGCGGGTGTGCGCTCGTCCATCAGGCGCCGCATATGCGTTAGTATTCGGTATTGCCTCAGCAGCATGGAAAGCACCATGAACCGATCCGTCCCGCCTTCCAGAACGCTGTTAAGCAGCTGGCACGCGTCCTGGTTGCGGCCCGCCGCCTGCGCGTCCACCATTTGGAAAACGGAGCATTCCAGCGAGCGCACGCATACGGCGTCGATATCCTCCTGGGTAATGGTTTCCCTTTCATCCAGATAGGCGGCCAGTTTCTCCATTTCCTGCTTAAGCAGCGCCGCGTCGTGTCCCACGGTAAAGACCAGCGCCTGCGCCATGGCTAAATCCAGTTGTTTACCCAGCGCGCGCAGGGTGCGCATGGCCCAGTTTGCGGCTTCCGCGTCCCCCATGGGCGAAAAATCGACGATCGCGCCGTGCTTTTTCAGCCATTGGTACAGGCTTTTCCGTGCGTCGGCTTTGCCTTTGACAACGAACACCAGGCAGGTGGAGGGCGACAGGTGTTCCAGATACTCAACAACAGCCTGCTGCGTATCGTCGCCTTCCTTTTTAGCGGTCGAAAGCAGTTCGCTGTCCCGCACAATCAGCACACGCCTGTCCGCCATAAACGGCAGGGTCTCCGCCGCGGCGATCAGCGCGTCTGCTTCGGGATTGACCAGTTCGCAAAGGTTCATTTGCTCCAGACCGGCAGGTAAAAGCAGTTGACACAGCCGCGAAAGCGCCTGCGCCTTAATGTATTCCTCCGCGCCTTCCAAAAGGTACAGCGGTTTCACGTCGCCAGCCTTGAGCGAATCGAAAAAATCGGTATGGTTCATTGCGCATCTCCCGTATGGTAAGTTGTCAGCCGGTAGCCGTCGCCCACGGCCGAGAGGATGATTTCGCCTGTTTCGTCGGTACGCAGCACCTTCGCGCAATGGTTGGCAAGCCTCGCGAGTGTTTTCTGCGAGGGCAGCGCCGCGTCCGCCCGGCAGGTAACAATCGCAATGCCCGGGTTCACCGCCGCCAGAAATGCATCCGACGAAGCGGCGGCGCTGCCATGATGACCCACCTTGAGCACGTCGCAGGGCGTGGCGATGTACTTTTCATAAAGCGACGAATTATCCCCCATGCTCAGGATGCGCAGGCCGCCCAGCGTAATCAGCGTGGCGATCGAGCGCTCGTTCGCGTCGAGTCCCGCACGCGTGCGCCCCGCCTGCGGCCAAAGCACCCGTATGCTCATTTCGTGAAAGGTCAGTGTATCCCCTGCCGATAGATAGGATATCGGCACCCCACTTTGCTCAATCGCCGCCCAAACCGCGAGGGATTCTTCGTCCAGATCCATATCCAGCGCGCTGTAAGGCAGGTATATCCGCCCGATGGAGATGCCCTGCGCAAGCAGCTCCTCCACACCCTTGGCATGATCCGAGTGCAGGTGCGTTAGGATCAGCGCGTTTAGCGACCGGCCTTCCGCCAATAGACGGCCCGCAACCTCCGTACCATAGGTGCCCACGTCGATCGCAACGGTCTGGTCACCGTCAACCAGCAGCGCTGCGTCGCCCTGGCCCGCCGCGAACTGGTGGTATCGCAGCTGGGCTGGCCGCGTAAGGTACGCACCCGTACCGGCAAGTGTAATCACCAGTGTCGCGGCCAACACGCGCCTGCTCCACGGCACGCGAACGTAACGGGACATCGTAACCATAAACATCAACATCGCCGCCCAGGCCCAAACATTGGGCGAGGGCACGCCGATCTGCGCGTAAGGCAGGCTGCCGGACAACTCCACCAGCCTTAGCATCAGCCAACTTCCCCATTTGGCGAAAAAACCCAGGCAAACGGCCAGCAGCCAGCCCACCCAGGGCACAAGCGAAAGCAGCAGCGTTACGGCGTATAGGGGCACCAGCAAGCTCGCCAGCGGTACAGCCAGCAGGTTAAACAGTATACCGTAAAGTGGCAGTTTGTGAAAATACAGCGCCGTAGGCAGCAGCACGCCGATCTGCGCGGAAAGGCTGACCGAAAGAAGCTGCGCGATGCGGTTCCCAAGCGAACCCCAAAAACCCGGTGCCGGTTTTCGGCGTTTTCCGCAAAAAAGGCGGGAAAAGCCGGATAATATCGGCGTATAAAGCAGCAAAATTCCCCCGACCGCCGTAAAAGACAGGATGAAGCCCGCGGCGTACAGCTGCAGTGGATTTGTAGCAAGTACGATCAGCGCCGCCGCCGAAAGGGTCGTTAACGGATCCTGTCTTCGCCCAAAGGCATGCGCCAGTGTAAGCAGCAGCAGCATTACAGCGGCGCGTACGGCGGCGGGCGAAAAGCCCGTGATCCAACAATATAAAAGCAGAAATGCCGCCAACGCGGGCAGATGGTACGCTTTTCGGAGCGGCAGAAGGTTTAAAAGCCAAATGAGCCCTGCGCATAGAAAACCCACGTGCAGGCCGGATACGGCCATCAGGTGCGCCACCCCAGCGCGCTGGAAGGCTAACTGTTCCTCTTGCGCGAGCGAATCCCGATCGCCCAGCAGCATCGCCATGGCCAAGGACCCCTCGTCGCCCATCAGCCGCTGAAAACGATCGGCGCAAAATGAGCGAACACGAGCGGAAAAGCTGACCCAGGGCGCGGAGGTAGGGTCGTTCAGGATGGTCAGGTTTTTCACGAGGTTGATGCCGTACCCGATGCCGTTTTGTAGCAGCCAAAGGTGAAAATCAAAATCATTCTGGTTTTGCTTGCCTGAGGGCAGGTAAACCGTGCCCTGAAAACGTAAAAGCGCGCCGTCGAACAGGTCGGCGGTCGTAAAGCCGTCCTCTTCGTTGAGCGTGCAGTAGGCCATGCCAGGCTGTTCCACCCCATCGAGAGAAACGCGGCACAGCGTGAGCGCCACGCCGCCGGAAGCACGTTCCGACGGTGCGCCGTATTCGGTAGCCGTGATCTGCGTGTACACCCCCGCTGCGGGTACGGGCGGGTTAAGCCACGATTGCGTCCATAACAACGCCGCCATGAAAATAAGCGGAAAAAGCGCCCAGCGTAGCGGGCGCTTTAGCAGCCGCAGGGCAAACGCCAGCACGGCTGCCGATAAAACCAGCCACAACGGCCATAGTCCCGTCGAAACATGTGACGCAAGCCCTATGCCTGCGCAAAAAACAAGCGCCGCCACCGGAAGAAAGTAGTTGCGTTCCCTCAGGGAGAGTCGCTCCGACACGTTCCGGTCCGACGCTTTCACGGCAAATTGCCTCCGTCGGTTGCTTGTGTAAGCAGGCATACCGCGTACGCGCTCATGCCCTTGCCTTCACCCTCGAAGCCCAACCCCTCTGTGGTGGTGGCTTTCACACTTACGCAGCCCATCGGCAGACCTAACCGTTCCGACAGATTTTTGCGCATTTCGTCGATATAAGGCCGGAGCCTGGGTTTTTCCGCGACGATCGTCACATCCACGTTGACCGGCGCATAACCAAGTTCCGCAATGCGGTGCACCACGGTTTGCAGCAGTTCCAGCGAACATGCGCCGCGGTATCGCTCGTCTGTGTCCGGAAACAGCACGCCGATATCGCCCAGCGCAGCCGCGCCCAGCAGCGCGTCCATCAGGGCGTGCGTGGCGACGTCCGCGTCGCTGTGACCTAGCAACCCGGTTTCATAAGGCACATGTACGCCGCAGAGAATCAGTTCCCGCCCAGGCGCGAGCCTGTGCGTGTCCGTGCCATGCCCGATACGCATCATTGTGCCTCCTCCCGCGCCGAAAGAATCGTCTCGGCCAGCATGAGATCGAAAGCCGTCGTCAGTTTGATGTTTTCACGGTCGCCCTCGCAAAGGTACACGGGCAGCCCCGCGTTTTCCAGCAGAGCCGCGTCGTCCGTGGCGCGGGTTCCCGTGCGTTCGGCCTCGGCGTGCGCCTGCCGGAGCTGCTTAACCAGGAACGCTTGGGGCGTTTGTACGGCGTAGAGCGCATCTCTTTGAAGCGTTTCCAGCACCTTTCCCTGTGCATCCGCGTGCTTAACGGTGTCGGTCACGGGCACACAGGCGATGCCGGAGCCGTGGCTTTCCAAAGCGTCGATCGCCTTGCGCACAACTTCCACCGTTACCAACGCACGCGCGCCGTCGTGCACCAGCACGCCCTGCGCGTCCCCGGGCAGCGCGGCCAGCCCGCAGGCTACGGATGCCTGCCGATCCCTGCCCCCGGTAACCACGCTAAGCACCGCCCGCTTCAGACCGTAGCGCTCCAGCGTTTCGTTCATCAGCGTTTCCTCGCCGCTTCGCGCCACCACTACCACGCCCACGCACAGGCCGGTGAACGGGGCGATCGCTCGCACGATGGACGGTACGCCGCGCAAAGGCAGAAAGATCTTGTTGAGCTCTCCGCCCATGCGCGCGCCGCTGCCGCCGCCCAGCACGATTGCGTACGTATTCATTCCTCGCCGCGCTCCGCCTTGGTTTGCGCGTCCTCTAAAAGCACTTCGTACAGTTCGCTCGCCCCTTCTTTGCGTACGGTTTCCGGCACGCCAAGAATGCGATACTTGCCGATACGGTTGCCAAAGCGGATTTCCAACGTATCGTTCACGTTTACTTCCGCGCCGGGCTTGGCCACGCGCCCGTTGAGGCTTACGCGGCCGCCGGAGCAGGCATCGTTGGCGACGGTGCGCCGTTTGATAATGCGACTGACTTTCAGGTACTTATCCAAACGCATAAAATGCCTCCATCATGGAATGGCCGCGCCCTATTCTCCGGCCGGGGCCCAAAAATGGCGTGACCGTCCGTTTGTTATTGATCGTGCGCAGCGCTTTGGTCGCCTGCCAGGGCGATGATGGCGCGGGCAAGGATGCGCACATTGGTCATCAGCGAGGTAAGCGAAATGTACTCGTCCGCATGGTGCGCCACGTCGTCCTCCTCGGGGAACTGCGCGCCGAAAGCAACGCCTTCCTCCAGGCTGCGGGCGTAGGTGCCGCCGCCAGTCGCCACGCATTCCTTGGCGCGGCCAGTTTCCTCATGGTAAGCGTTGAGCAGTGCGGTAACCAGCGGACTGTTGGGCGCAACGTGATGCGGATCCTTTTCGCTTAGCGTTCTTGCCTCGATCTGCGGCGCCAGCGCCGCTTTCACCGTATTTGCGATTCTGCCGCCGTGAGCCAGCAGCGGGTAACGGAAATCCAGCAGGGCGTACAGACCGTTTTCGTCGTAGCGCAGTACGCCCAGGTTGCAGGTAAGCGCACCGCTGGTATGGTCGCCGCAGGCCACGTCCAGGCTTAACCCGTCGTATTCCAGGCCTATGGTGTCCGCCAGCGTTTTCAGCCCGCCCGTTACGCCCAGCGCACGAAGCATCAGCAGCAATTCACCAATAGCGTTGCGCGCGATTTTCGGATAGGCGGCATGCCCCAGAATACCCGTCGCAGTCAGCAGAAGCCCACCCTCCGCGGGTTTGGCTTCCACATCCAGCGTCATTTCCGCAGCCAGGCGGTTAATGGCATCGCATTGGCCGGGGTCGCCCTCGATCAACGCCGACGCCACGCCCGGAATCACGTTATGGCGTTCCCCCACGTTGATCTTTTTCACCTTCAGGCCGTCGGTCGCCGCTTTGCCGCGAAGTTCCATCACCAGCATGCCTTTTTCCGTGTTGATTACAGGGTAGCTCGCGTCGGGGCTGAAACCGGAACGCGGCATATCGCAATGCGACTTGTAGTAATCAATATCCTCCCAGCCGCTTTCTTCGTCACAGCCGAAAATCAACCGCACCTCGCGTTTGAGCGGCACTCCGGCGAGTTTGACCGCCCGCATGGCGAACAGCGATGCCGCCGCCGGCCCTTTATCGTCGCTGGTTCCGCGGCTGATCATCCGATCGCCTTCCACAATGCCTTCAAAGGGCGCTACTGTCCAGCCATCGCCCACGGGCACCACGTCCAGGTGCACCAGAATCGCCAGAGGGTCAACACCCAGCGGGCCCATGCGCACATCGCCCGCGTAATAATCCAAATTTCGCACGGCAAAGCCCATTTTTTCCGCGTCTTTCAGGGCTGTGTCCAATGCGCGCGCGACTTCTTTCCCAAAAGGCGCGCCGGGCTCGGCATCCCCTTTTACGCTGGGTACGCGTATCCATCGCCGTAGAGTATCGATCAGTTCATTTTTACATTCGTCCAGAATTGGCTCCATATTTTCCACGTTCTTTCCTCCCAGTAAATTCGGGTCGATCTATTAAGTTAAGATTTCACTGCCTTTTCCAATCGCCGAAGCGCGTCCGACGTTTGGCTGTGGGGGCAGCCGAAGTTGAGCCTCAGGAAGCCTTCCCCTTGTTTGGAGCCGAAGAACGTTCCCGGGGTAAACGCCACACCTTGCCGGTGGGTGCGTTCCATCAGTTCTTCCGTGGTGTAGCCGTAGGCGCGCAGGTCAATCCAGGCCAGGTAGGTCGCTTCCTGCGGCGACATGACCGCCTCGGGCAGCCTTTGGGCCAGTTCCCGCTTTACCAGCGCCCGCGCCGCGTCCAGGTAGGCAAGCAGCCCGTCCAGCCATTCGTCGCCTGAACGGTAGGCGGCTTCGGTGGCTGTCAGCGCAAAGATGTTGCCGCCGACGACCCCAGCGCTACGCAGCGAAGCGATCAGCTCGCTTCGGAGCTTACGGTTACGCGTTAGCAGTACGCCTTGTTGCAAGCCCGCGAGGTTAAAGGTTTTGCCAGCGCTGGTAAAAACGACGATGTTCGCATCCTCGCTTTCGTCCAGCGAAAGAGCGCTAATAAAAGAGCCGGGCTTGTAAACAAAATCCTGATGGATCTCATCCGCCGCGAGCATAACGCCGTAACGTATGCAAAGCGCATATACGGCAGCCAGCTCCTCGCGGGTCCAGGCATGGGCGGCAGGGTTGTGAGGGTTGCACAGAATCGCCAGTTTCACCCCCGCGCGAAAGGCTTTTTCCATGCCGTTCAGATTCATGGCATAACGCCCGTCCGCATCGCGGACCAGCGGATTCTCAACGACTTCCCTGCCATTTTGCCGGATCGAATCGAAGAAAGGGCCGTAAACCGGCGTCTGAATCAGCACCTTATCGCCAGGCGCAGTGAGCGTACATACCGCCTGGCGCAGCCCGCTGACCACGCAGGGCAGCAGCGCCTGCTGATCTTTGTTAAGCGCAATTCCATGCCGGCGTTTGTAAAAAGCGAGCATCGCATCCACCGCGGAGGCGGGCTGTTCGGTATATCCGTACACAGGATGCTGCGCCCGGTGTAAAACCGCCTCCGAAATCTCCTCCGCGGCGCGGAAATCCATATCTGCCACCCACATGGGCAATAGTTCGCGCCCTTCCCGAGCTTTAAGCACATCCCACTTGTCACAGTCTGTTCCGCGGCGGTCAACCGGTTGGTCAAAAAAGGAAAAGTCGTAACGGTTCATGCTTGCGCTTCACTTTCTTTTAAATTATCATTCGGCAGCGCCGCGCGCGGAACGGCGCATTTGAGCACCCAATAACCGCCGGAACGGTCCGCGGTATCCACGCGCCCGAACAGTTTGCGAAGGTATTCGCGCGCGGATGGAGCGCCCTGCTGTTTGCGGATGACGATCGCCATTTCGCCTCCGTCCGCGAGGGATTGAGCGCCGTCCGCAAACATTCGGTAAATCACCTGTTTGCCCGCGCGAATGGGGGGGTTGAGCACGATCAGGTCGAAACGCCTGCCGCCCAGCGCGGAGAACCCGTCGCTTTGCAATGTTTCCGCTTCTACCCCGTTTTGCCGCGCGTTTTGTTTTGCCAGCGTCACGGCGCGTTCGTTGATGTCCGCCATGGTCAGCGTGCAGTTCGGGTTGGCTTTTTTCAGGCTTACGCCCAGCGCCCCGTAACCGCAGCCCATATCCAGCACCGTCCCCGACAGGCTGTCCGGCAGGGCATCCAGCAGTATCTGTGTGCCTTTATCTACCCCCGAACGCGAAAATACGCCGCTATCCGTATCAAACAGCAGCGTGTGGCCGCGATAGCCAGTTTCAAACTGGGCAGGTTTATGCTCGCTTTGCGGCGTCTGGGTGAAATAATGGTCGTTCATGCAGCCCATCCTATCCCTGCGCTGCCAAATGAAGCGCAGCGATCTCTTCTTCCGTGAGCGGCCTGTGCGTGCCTTCGGGCACGTCCAGCTTCAGCGGGCCGAACGCCTGCCGGTGAAGCGTCAGCACGTTTCGTCCGCGGGCAGCGAACATGCGCTTAACCTGGTGGAACTTGCCTTCCGCCAGCCGCACCACAGCCTGCGCACCATCGGGCGCGGTGGACAGCACCGTGAGCTCCGCGGGTTTGGCCGTAAAATCGGAAAGCTCCATCCCACAGGCGAAGGCTTCAACGTCCTGCGTCGTAAGCGGCCCGTCCACCGCAACAAGGTATTCTTTCCAAACATGCCGCTTGGGCGAAAGCAGCCGGTGCGCCAGTTCCCCATCGTTGGTCAGCAGCAGCAGGCCCGTGGTATCCTTATCCAAGCGGCCGACCGGCAGCACATCGCGTTTGGCAAGCGCAGGCGGCACCAGATCCATCACGGTCTGTGCTGAACGGTCTCTTGCGGCGGTCAGCACTCCCGCAGGTTTGTGAAAAAGATAGTAACGGTAGGCTTCGTCCGTAACAGCCTGCCCGTTGAGCAACACGCGGGAAAGCTCCGCGTCCGCCTTGGCTGCGGGGTCGCGCACGGGTTGCCCATCCACGGTAACGCAGCCCGCGCGTACCAGTTTCGCCGCGTCGCTGCGCGAACGTTCCCCGCTTTGCGCCAGCAGTTTATCCAGCCGTATTGCCGCCATGGTCAGCCTTCGCTGTCGTCCGCGTGTTTTTGGGCGGGTTCATCCTCCGCCTGCGGGGCGGCGGTACGCACGGGTTCCGTTTGCCGGTAAGCCACAGGTTGTTGTGTTTCTTCATCGGCCTGCGCCAGAGGCGCCGTGTGTTGAAGGGGTTCTTGTTCCTCCGGCTGATAGGGCTGGTAAGGCGCTTCGGCAGGCGCAGGACGCGCAGTTTTCGCAGGCTGATAAGCCGGCACAGGCCGACGGTCGTCCTGTGCTTCGGCCTGCTCGTACCCCATACGGTAAAACTGCGCTGTTTTATGTGCGCCGTTAGGCGTAAGCGGTTCCGGCGTGCCGGACGTTGTGACGGAGGAATTATCCGCGGACATATCCGGCATGGCAATCGTGGCGTGGGTGGCGTTTCTGGTGGCAAATAACGACGTAAACAAGCGGCGAAGCGGCAACAGCGGCAGGTAGCAAACCAGCAGCGCAAACAGCATCGGCATCAGAGTACCGGAAAGTTCCGGCAAGCTCAGCTGGCGTGTGGAAATAAACTGGAAGATCGCGCCGCTCATGCCTTCCAATGTGCCTTTCAGCGTACGGAAAACTACATACAGCGTCGGCATCCACAGCACAAGGTTCAACATCGCAACGCCTATCTGCGGCCAGCGACGGCCGCGCAGCCTGCGGCGGGCTTCGGCGTGGGGATTCTTATTCACCCGGTCCGCCACGGCCCAGATATACCGAAACGCGCTGTTGCGTACCGCGCCCCAAAGCAGAATCAGCAGTCCCACCGCCAATAGCCCACCAACGGTGTACAGCCCTTCCATCAGGCCGCCGTTGGGTACAACCAACGTTCCCCCAAAAATGCCGATGGCAAAATTCGCGACGGCGGCGCATACGGTGGTAACGCGTTCTCCCAGGTCGCTCAACCCGCCCAGCAGGGTGATCACGTCCGTTTGGTAGTAGAAGTACGTTCCGGCCGCCAACATCGCGCCCAGTGGAATCCCCCACAGCACCAAGTGAAGCGCATGCAGCAGGCTCTCGCCCAATTTTTCGCCGTACTGCGAAAAGCCAAGTGCCTCGGCAATGGAAAACTGCCGGCGTATCGCGGGCTTCGTAATTGCCTGCGCGAAGCTGAAACGCAGCGGTAAAACGACAAACACCAACAGCGCCGGGCATAATAGCGCCAGCCACCGCCAGGGTGAATCCGCAAAGCAGTACAGCGCTAGCAGCGGCAGGCACGCGACCGCCCGCATCAGCAGGGCAAGCACCATATACAGCAGTGTTGAAAGATAAAAGGTAAACGGGTTTTGCCGGCCTTTTCCGGAACGCTCAATCGCCGTGTTATTCATACCCGCGTTTCCTCCCTGTTCCATAAAACAAAATGTTTTATGTTTTATTATACAACACAGGGTCGTCCCATGCAAACGCATTTTTCAACCGCAGGCGCCGCAAGCTCCCGAAATACCGGCGTTTTTCGCGTTGACAGCCGTTTGGGAACGTGTTATGCTTTGGCGGCGATAAGGCGGCCAGACGGTCGCGTGGCGAAAGCCATGAGGAAAGTCCGAGCATCGCAGGGCAGGGTGCCGGTTAACGGCCGGTGAAGGCGACTTCAAGGAAAGTGCAACAGAAAGAAACCGCCCCGCCGCCCGCAAGGGCGCGGAGTAAGGATGGAAAGGCGAGGCAAGAGCTCACCCGCGCTTCGGTAACGAAAGCGCGATGTAAACCCCACCCGATGCAAGATCCGAATGGGAGCGATACGGCGGCCCGCCGTGCTTCCGAAGAGATCGCTTGAACCCGGCGGCAACGCCGGGGCGAGATAGATGACCGTTCCACGACAGAACTCGGCTTACGACCGCGCTTATCGCAAAAGATAAAAACCACGCTACAGCGGCGTGGTTTTTATTTGCTCATTTGTTAAATTATGCTATTATGTATATAAATCGTTCTAAAAACAGAAAGGGTGATTTGTATGGAAAACGTCAGTTCAAAAATTAAAACATGGGCACAAGTAATCTTTATTATAGGAATGATCATCTCCTTGATTGTTGGCATCATACTGATGTCAAACAAATCCTATAGCTATGACTATGATCGTTCTTCATATTCGGATACAAATTTGAATATTCTGTGGGGATTATTGGTGATAATCGGTGGTTCGCTGCTGTCGTGGTTCAATTCATTACTGCTCTACGCATACGGTGATATTGCCGAAAACACGGCGGCAATTCGTTCCCGTCTTGACCAAATGGCGGTTTTACCTTCCGTTTCCAAAGTTGGAAACACTGTGCCTGCCGCCTCTTCGCCCGATACGAAGAACAGCGACACCCCTACTAACGGTTCTGTTTCATCAAAAAGCACAGAGGTTCCTGAAAGTCTCTCACCATTGACAAACCATCAGGGTGAGCATGTAATCGTACTCCGCACCAAACTTACCCTTGCTTGTCCGCTTTGTGGAGCTAGCCAGCCTT
>JADGQP010000016.1 GCA_017881705.1 Christensenellaceae bacterium | reverse complement strand
GCAGTCGCTGTACTACGGAGTGGCCTTGCTCGGCCAATACACAACGCTGCCCGTGCTGGCGGTTGGGCTGATGCTCGCGCCGCTTTTATGGCGGCTTGCCAAGGGCAGCGGGTTTACGTTCCGCCATCCGGCGCTTACGCTGATCATCAGCGCGTGCCTGTTTTGCGCACAGCTTACGCCGCCTCTGTATGCGGGTGTGTTTTTGGGCGGCGATCGCACCGCGGATACGTACTATTTCAGCTTCGTGACCCTGTTCCTTTTGTACGAAACCTATATGCTGGGCTTTCTGGCACGCCGCCGTGAAATGTTGGGCAAGCCGGAACTCGCGCCCGCTCCCGCTGCGCGCCGCGGGTTCATCGTATTTTCCGCCTGCCTGTTTCTCACGGGTTGCCTGGGGTATAAGCCGTCCGATGCCACGCTGTACGGCCCCATGAACATGGCTGGCGGCAGCGCAGCGCTATCCATCGTCACCGGAGAAGCGGCACGTTACGACCGCGAGATGACCGCCCGTGAAACGCTGCTCAACGACGCGTCCCAGCCGTCGGTAACCCTCGCCCCGCTTTCCACCGTACCCTCCGTGTTTATGGCGGATCTGCTGACGCCTGGCGCCACGTACGACGTAATCCCCACGCTTAGAACATATTACCATAAGGATGCCGTTACCACGGAAGGGGGCGCTACGCCGTGATGCGCAGGTTCTCGCTCTCCCGCCGCGCAGTTTGCTGGCTGTGCGCGCTATTGCTTCTGGCAAGCGTTGTGCCGATGTATGCGCTGGCCTTTTATAACCACGCGTATTACGACGATTTTGGCTTCTCCACGCTCACACACTCGGCGTGGCAGGAAGGCGGCGGCCTGTGGGCGGTGCTCGCCGCGGGGATTCAAAACACTGTGGGCATCCGCCAAACTTGGGAAGGCACGTACTTCAGCTCGTTCCTCAGCACCTTCCAGCCCGCGCTTTTCGGCGAAAACCTGTATTGGCTAACGACTTTTGTGTTGCTGACCGCGTTTTTATTCTCGCTTTGGTTTTTTCTTTCGCAAACACTGCGTGGTATGCTGGGCATGGACCGCGTAAGCACGTCGGCGGTCACCTGCGCGCTGGGCTTCGTGGCGGTACAGTTTGCGCCGAACGCCGCCGAGGGCTTCTTCTGGTTTAACGGCGGGGTCGCCTATACGCTGATGAGCTCGTTCCTGCTCCTGTGGGCAGGCGTATGGCTGCGTCTGGAGCGGGAGAACCGCCGCGTGCGCTCAATCCTGCTATATGCGCTGCTGCTGGTGCTGACCGTCTGCGTGGGCGGCGCGAAGTACACCACGGTGCTTTTCGCCGCGCTGTTGGCTTTGTGCTCTACCGTTTGGGCGTTCATAGCCGAACGGCCCAAGAAGTGGGCAACTCTTTCGCTCACACTCGTGCTTCTAGCCTGTTTTGCGTTCAGCGTCAGCGCCCCGGGCAATGCCGTGCGCGCGCAAACGCTCACCGGCGGCATGAGCGCGCCCAAGGCGACATTGGAAGCCGTTTATTTCGGGCTGGCGCTCGCGGGGCATTCGTTTTCCCTGCCGCTGTTGGCGGCCATCGCGCTGCTGGTGGCGCTGGCCCTGCCCGCGCTGCGGGCCAGCAAGTTCCGCTTCGCCCATCCTGTATGGATTACCCTGCTTTTCATAAGCCTGTTCTGCGCCCAACTCACACCTACGCTGTATACCGGCAACTACCTGGGCGACGGGCGCGTGCGCAACGTTTACTGGTTTACCTACGTGCTCATCACGGCGCTGTTGTCGCTGTACTGGGCGGGTTTCCTGCTCAAACGCCACGGACTTTGCGCGGAAAGCCGCCCCGACGGCCGCCTGAAAGGCGCTACGGCCTGCGTGCTGGCGGTTCTTCTGGCCGTGGGCTGCGTTGCCTGGCACCCGGACGGATCGGCGAGCTATGGGCCGCAGAACATGGCGGGCGGCGCGGCTCTGCGCGCGCTTACAAGCGGCAAGGCGGCCGCCTACGACCATGCCATGGATAAGCGCGACGCGCTGCTCAACGATGCGACGCAGCCGGACGTTACCCTAACGCCGGTGGAGGATTCGCCCTCCAGCTTTATGGGCGACGCGCTGCTAAGCAATAACGTCGATTACGTGCTCCGCCTGTACGCGGATTATTACAGCAAGTCGTCCGTGCGGCTGGCCGGCGGGGAGGAATAACATGCTGCTGCAAGGAAAGAATGCGCTGGTCACCGGCGCGGCGCGCGGTATCGGTTGGGCGGTTGTGGAAACCCTCGCCGCCGAAGGCGCGAACGTGTGGGCCTTCGCGCGCACCGAAAATGCCGCGTTTGAAGAACGCTGCCGCGCGCTCGCAACCCGGTGCGGCGTGTGGGTGAAGCCGCTGTATGCCGACCTTACCGACGAAGCCGCCGTAACCGCCGCCATACGGTCGGCCATGGCGGACAAACTGCCGCTGGATATCCTGGTGAACGACGCGGGCGTGATGGGCGAGGACAAAGTTTTCCAGCTTACGGCCATCGCGGAAATGCGCGCGCTGTTTGAAACCAACTTTTTCGGCACCCTGCGTCTCACCCAGCTGGCCACGCGCTGGATGGCGCGCAAGCGGCAGGGCGCAGTGGTGAACGTCGCGTCCGTCGCCGGTTTGGACGGGGACAGCCGCGTGGACTATTCCGCCAGCAAAGCCGCGCTGATTGCCGCCACCAAAAAGCTCGCGCGGGAATTAACCAGCCTGGGCATTCGCGTAAACGCCGTCGCGCCCGGGTATACCGATACCGACATGACCCGTGGGCTGGGCGAAAAGATCGCCCAGGAAGCCACGGCCCGCAACCTGATGGGCCGCAAGGGCGAACCTGCGGAAATCGCGGCCGTCATCGCCTTTTTAGCCAGCGACCGCGCCAGTTTCGTCACCGGGCAAACCTGGCGCGTAGACGGCGGCATCCTTTAACCTTTCCCATTTTTAAACGATAGGAGCGATCCACCGTGAGCAACCGTGAAAAATACCTGAACGCCTTTGTGAAAGCCCTGGAAGTCACCCCCGGGGAAGCGCCCGCCCTCGTGTACGGCCAAAGCAAAGCCTGGGACAGCGTCGGCCACATGTCGTTGGTCGCGGCGCTGGAAGACACTTTCGACGTCATGCTGGAAATGGACGACATTGTCGACCTGAGCTCGTTTGAAAAAGGGAAGGAGATCCTGCGGAAATATGATGTGGAGATTTGACCACTTTCAGGATCGGGTGGCCGTGGAGGACGAATTCGGCGCGCAGTTGACCTATTCCCAACTGCGGGACGAAGGGCGGATGCTCTGCCAGCACGCGGACGGGCGCTGTCTGGTATTCTGCCTGTGCCGCAACGTGCTGGGCAGCTTCGTGGGCTATGTGTCGTTCCTCAACGGCGGCGTGGTGCCAACCATGCTTTCGGCGGATATGGACGCGGAGCTTTTCGGCGCACTGTATAGAACCTACCAGCCCAAGTACGTCTGGGCGCCCAAGGAGTTTGAACTGGAAGACGGGTGCTGCCGCTACGAGCGCTTTGGCTACCGCCTGCTGCAAACCCCGTTTGGCGACGAGACGCGCCTGGCGCCGGATCTGGCGCTGCTGCTAACCACCAGCGGCTCCACCGGCAGCCCCAAGCTGGTACGCCAAAGCTACCGCAACATCCGCGCCAATACCGATTCTATCGTGGAGTATCTGCACCTGCTCGCCGACGATCGCCCCATCACCACGCTGCCCATGCAGTACACCTATGGGTTGAGCATCCTCAATACCCACCTGGATGTGGGCGCGCGCATCCTGCTTACGGACAAGGGTATCGCCCAAAAGGAGTTTTGGACATTTTTCAAGGCGCACGCGGCCACCGGCTTCGGCGGCGTGCCCTATACCTACGAAATGCTCAGCCGCATGCGCTTCACCCGCATGGATCTGCCGTCCCTGCGCGTGATGACGCAGGCGGGCGGCAAGCTAACGCCGGAACTGCATAAGAAGTACGCCCAGTGGTGCGCCGACACGGGGCGCGAGTTCATCGTCATGTACGGGCAATGCGAAGCCACGGCGCGTATGGCGTACCTGCCATGGAACCGGAGCCTGGAAAAGATTGGCTCCATGGGCGTGGCGATTCCGGGCGGCTCGCTGGAGCTGATTGACGACAACGGCAATGTGATTACCGCGCCCGACGTGGTGGGCGAGCTGCGCTACCGTGGCGATAACGTCACCTTGGGTTACGCCGAAAAAGCGGCCGACCTGGCGCGGAGGGACGACCGCGGCGGGATGCTAGACACCGGCGATATGGCCGTGCGGGACGCGGACGGCTTTTTCACCATCGTGGGGCGTAAAAAACGGTTTTTGAAGATTTTTGGTAACCGCGTAAACCTGGACGAGGTGGAGCGCCTGCTAAAAGCCGCCTTCCCAGCTGCGGAATGCGCGTGCGGCGGCCAAGACGACCTTCTGGTCATCTTTTCCACGGACGGAGAATCGCTGCCCGCGATGCGGGATTATCTGGCCGAAAAAACCAGCCTGAACGCAAGCGCTTTCCACACCGTTGCCCTGGACGCGATCCCCAAAAACGACGCCGGCAAGACCCTGTATAAGGAGTTGGACAAATACGATGCTTGACCAGGCGGCTCTGCTCGCCCTGCCGCCCTACGGGCTGAAACGGCAGGAGAAACACGCCTTTCTGACTGCGGAACTAACGGCGCTTACGCGCTTGCACGCCGCAGGCTGCCCTGAGTACGCCCGAATGCTCGCGGCTTCCGGCGTTGTACCGGACGGGGTAACGGAGTACGAGCAGCTTCCCCCGCTCCCCGTGCGGCTGTTTAAGGAGTTTTCGCTTCGAAGCGTGCCGGACGAGGCGCTGCACCGAACCGTTACCAGCTCCGGCACCACGGGCCAGCAGGTTAGCCGCATTTACCTGGACCGTGAAACGGCCGCGCTGCAAAGCCGCGTGCTCGCCCGTATTATGGAAAACACGCTAGGCGGTTCTCGCCTGCCGATGATTATTGTGGATTCCCCCGCTGTGGTGAAGGATCGCGCCATGTTCTCCGCGCGCGGAGCGGGCATATTGGGCTTCAGCCTGTTCGGCCGGGATACCGTGTACGCACTGGACGAGGAAATGAAGCTGGATCTGCCAACGCTCAGGGCGTTCTTGGCTAAGCACGAGGGGGAAACGATCTTCCTGTTCGGGTTCACGTTTATCGTGTGGCAGTATTTCTACGCCGAGCTGAAGCGTCTGGGTGAAACGCTGCCACTGGAAAAAGGCGTGCTGGTGCACGGCGGCGGTTGGAAAAAGCTTGCGGACGAGGCGGTAAACCCCGCGCGTTTCCGCGAGGCGCTGGGCGAGGTATGCGGGCTTGCGCGCGTGCTGAATTACTACGGCATGGCCGAGCAGACGGGTTCTATCTATATGGAGTGCGAATGCGGCCGCCTGCACGCCCCCGTATGGTCGGATGTGGTGATCCGCAGGCCGGAGGATTTCTCTGTTGCGGACAAGGGCGAAAAGGGCCTGATTGAGGTTGTGCGCGTACTGCCCCGCAGCTACCCGGGTCACGTGCTGCTAACCGAGGACGAAGGCCGGATTTTGGGCGAGGACGATTGCCCCTGCGGCCGCCTGGGAAAGACCTTCGAGGTGTTGGGCCGTGTGAAACACGCCGAAGTAAGGGGGTGCAGCGATACCTATGAATCCCACTGAAGCGCTGCCCGTACGCGTGCTTTGCGGGCTTGCCGACCCGCGCGAGGCGGCGCTCGCCCGCCCGCTGCCGCCGTTTGACCCCCGCGTTACAGCCTTTCTGGCAGACCTGTCCGACGCGATGCTTGTCAGCGCGCAGGTGAAGCGCCACACGGACGCGGTCACATTTGCGTTCTTCTGCAGGCGCGCCAACCTGACCGCCCTTGCCAAACCCTATGGGGTGTTTACGGATCGGCTGGGGCGCGGGCTGGTTTTCCATATCGCTCCGGGCAACGTGCCCATGAACTTCGCTTATTCGCTTGTCGCGGCGTTGCTGGCAGGCAACGCAAGCATCGTAAAAGCCAGCAGCCAGCGTTTCGAACAGGCGGAACTTACCTGCGCGGCCATGGAAAAGTTGCTGTGCGGCGCGCACAAGGCGCTAAAACCCTATGTGAACGTGATTGCCTACCCGCGCGAACGGCAGGACGTAACGGAAGCCCTGAGCGCCTTATGCGACGTGCGCGTTATCTGGGGCGGGGACGAAACCATCCGCCGCGTGCGGGAAGCGCCGCTTGGCCCGCGCGCGTTTGACGTAACGTTTGCCGATCGCTGGTCGGCGCTGGTAGTGGACGCGCAGGCCGTGGCGGAACTGGACGACCGCGCGCTGACCGCCGCGGCGCAGGGCTTTTACAACGACACCTATCTGTTGGATCAAAACGCCTGCACCGCGCCCCGCCTGGTATACTGGATGGGCGAAGGCAAGTCCCTGGCAAGCGCGCGGGAACGCTTCTGGCGCGCGGTATGGGAATACGTGAAGCCGCGCTACGCTATAGACCCCGAAACGGCGGTAGACAAGCTTGCCATGCTGTACCGCGCAGCCGTCACGCTGTCGGACGCGCGCCTGGTTCCCATGCCGGATAACCTGGTAGTGCGTATCCATCTTGGCGCGCTTACGCCGGAAGCGACGCTTTTCCATGTTTCTGGCGGGTGTTTTATGGAATACGCGTCCCCATCGCTTCAGCCGCTATGGACGCTAGCAACGGCCAAAACGCAAACGCTCTCCACGCTTGGGCTTTCCACACAAACGCTGCGTGATCT
>JADGQP010000168.1 GCA_017881705.1 Christensenellaceae bacterium | reverse complement strand
TATTACATCGGGCACCTCTCGCGGGTGGTAAAGCAGCGTAAGAAAGAGAACATTCATCGCGTTGCCTCCTGGTAAAGCTCCCAATACCCGGCGGCGGAACACTCGGCGCTGAAACGCTCGGCTTGCAGCAAGCAGGCGTTTTGCAGCTGTTCTTTTTGCAGCGCCAGTTTTTGAATCGCCGCGACAAGCGCCTCAATATTGCCTTTGGGTACGACGATGCCGCAAGCGGGCGTGATGGCTTCGGCGCATCCGCCCGTATCAAAGGAGACCACAGGCGTGCCGCAGGCAAGCGCCTCCAGATTGACCATCGGCATGTTATCTTCCAGCGTGGGATTTACAAAACAATCTGCCGCAGAGTACCACGCGGCCAATTCCTCTGCGCTCTCGGTGCGGGGTATGCTAAGCGCCATACCGCCAAGCGCGTCCGTCTGCGCCTGCGAAAGGCCGATAACAGCGAGCTTGTACCTGTCCCCAAGGCGGCGCGCAAGCTGCGGCAGGTACGCAAAACCTTTGCGTTCTTCCCACTCGCTGGCTACAGCCAGCACAAGACGCTTTTTGCCTAGTGTATAACGTTCCCGCAGTTCGCTTGCTGTCGGCTTAAATCGATTTAGATCGACTCCGTTATACACGACCCGTACGGGAAGGCCCGCAAGATACGAGTCCGCAAGCCGTTCGGTGAGCCAACCGCAGGGCGCTACCAGCGTAAGGTTGGGAAGTGATGTGAAAAGCGCGCGTTTTCGGCGGTAGTTACGGCGGCTTCCATCCAACCCCACACTCTCGGGATAAGCGTGTTTTTGGGGGCAGTCGTGGCATTCGGTTTTCCAGCGTTCGCAACCCACCCGGTCAAAATAAGCGCAATGGCCCGTGAACGCCCAGCAATCATGCAGCGTCCAAAGCACGGGAACGTTTGCTTTTTGAAGATAATGAAAGAGCAATCGGTGGTTTATGTAACAGCCGTGCAGGTTATGCAAATGGATCACGTCCGGCTGATATTGTTTCAGGAAGCCGATTAATTGGTGCGTTGCCCAAACGCTACCATAGCCTTCTGCGTCCAATAGCTTTCGCAAGGCGGCGTGCCACTTTCTGCCCGGCTTTCCTCCTACTCGTAGGGCGTACGCTTCCGTCTGCGGGGATACGTTTCCCGCGCCGAACCCCAGAACAGTCTGCGCACCTTGTTTTGCTGCGTAATCCGCAATGTCAACAGCAATCCGGCCGGTACTGCCCCCGCAGAACGTGTTAAGCTCAAAAATCTTCATGCTTTCCTTTCGCAAATGCTTAACAGCATCTGTTCCAGCTTGTCCATATGCCCTGTTTTCGTGAAATGCGCAAGATAATACCGCCTGGCGTTCTCCCCCATGGTTTGTTGATCGCCGCGCGCCATAAAAGCCCTCACTGTTTGCGCGAACGCCGCGGGGTCCTCCGGCGGCGCGCAAAGCCCGCAGCCTGCTTCGGTTATGATGTCTGGCGTTTCACCCGCGATGGAACCCAGTATCGGCTTTCCGGCAGCCATGTAGCTTTGCACTTTGCCCGGCAGGGTGTCGTTCACGCTGATATCATTTTTCATACATACGAGCATCGCGTCTGCCATGGCGTAGAACGTCGGCATTTCTTCAAGGGGGCGTCGGCCGTAAAACGTAACCGTATCGCCCAAAGCTTGATCCTGCGCGAGCCTGCGGCAGGCTTCCAGGTCGGAGCCTTCGCCCAGAATATGCCAGCGAATCGGCTCGTCTTTGAGTATACCGGCTGTCTGCAGCAGCGTTTGGACGCTTTGGATCTTGCCGATATTACCGGCGAAAACAAAATTCCAAAAGGGGCTTTTCTGCTTTTCAGGCAAAACGTTAAACAGCTCGTCCGCAAACTGCGGCAAATAATTCCCGTCGGGTACATCCAGATGGTGAACGTTTTTCAAATAGGCCTGAAAACGCTTGGAGGAATAGACCAGCAAATCAGCTCGGGCGTAAATTCGGCGGCTTACTCGCTTCATCAGCGCGTACAGCGAAGAGCCTTCGTACACATTCATCGCCGCCAGGCACGCGGGCCAAATATCCAGCACGTAGATGAGCAGCTTTTTCCCGCTGATTCTTCGTAAAAACGCCGCCGGAAGCGACATCAGCACCGGCGAAGTCGAATAGGCATAAATCACGTCGAAATCTTTTTTCATCCATATAACGCGGTGGCAAGCCGAGAGCATATAGCTTACGTAATTAACCGCCAGGCCGAGTTTCGTGTTCTTCCGGCCAATCTCAAAGCAGCGGCACACGTGAACGCCGTTGATCTCCTCCCTGCGCCGCTGGAAACCATGATACTCGCGGGGTACTATACCGGATGGGTAGTTTGGCAGACCGACAACCGCTGTTACGTCGTGGCCACGCTGAACCAGCGCCTCGCATATTTCCGTAACGCGAAACGGCTCTGGCTGGTAATGCTGGCAAACGACAAGGATCTTCATGCGTTCGTCACACCGCCGCGTTCAAGGCGTCTGTGCATTTCTTTGGACCCTTCGCGGGCTTTTTGAAGCAGTTCGTCGGGGTTGAGCGTCGTAAACAGTCCGTCGTGGTAAAGCACTTTTCCGTCTACCATGGTCAGGCGTACGTCGCTGCCCTGCGCTGCGTAGATCAGGTTGGATTCCAGGTCGGTCGCGGGGGTCATGTTGGGCGTATTCAGGTTCAACAGTATCAGATCCGCCAGATATCCCGGCTGCAAAAGCCCGAGATCGTCATACCCCAACGCTTTTGCGCCCTCTACGGTGGCGGCGGCAAGCGTCTGCGCGGGCGTTACCACGGTGGGATTGAGGGTGATGCCTTTTTGCAGCAAGGGCATCAGTTTGATCTCCTCCCACAGATTAAGGTTGTTGTTGCTGGCCACGCCGTCCGTGCCCAGCGCAACCTTGCAGCCCGCCTTCAGCATTTTGGCGATCGGCGCTACGCCGCTGGCGATCTTCAAGTTGCTGATCGGGTTATGCGCGATCGTTACGCCGTGTTTATAAAAAATTTTGATATCACGCTCGTCGCACCAAACGCAATGTGCGGCGATCACCGGCAGATCCAGCACGCCCAACTGCTCCAGGTAAGCTGGCGGTGTAACTCCCCTGCGTCGCCAGCAGCCTTTTACATCGAACTCGGTTTCGCTTACGTGAATGTGGATGGGCAGCCCCAGCCGTTTTGCAGTTTCGACTACTTTAGTAAGCAGTTTCGGTGTGGTTGCGCCTTCCGAATGCGGCGCGAGCGAAAAACGGATGCGGTCGTTGGCGGCATGGTTCCACTTTTCAGCCATCTCCACACCTTCAACCATGTCCTTGCAGCTTTCGTCAAAATCGACGATACCGTGGCCGAGCATAGCGCGCATACCGTTTTGGCGAACAGCTTGGGCCATAATATCGGTGAAAAAATACATATCATTAAAGGCGGTCGTGCCGAAACGAAGCATTTCCATGCAGCCAAGGTCGGTCGCCGTACGAATCAGTTCCTCGTCCCACTGTTTTTCCAGGGGGAAGATTGCTTTATGAAGCCAATCATCCAGCACCATGTCCTCGCCAGCGCCTCGCAGAAAGGTCATGGGCGTGTGTGTATGCAGGTTCACTAGCCCCGGCATACACAGGCAGCCATCCCCGTCGATCGTTTCTTCCGCCTCAAAGCGCGGGGCAGCCGCTGCCTCGCCTGCATATACGATGCGGTTGCCATCCACTTGTACTTCCGCGTCGGCGATAAACGACAGGTGATCTTCCCCCGTTGCGCCGGGCGTAAAAACAATGTGATGGATACGGGTACGCATAACGGCCGCCTCCTTAGAAAACGCTTGATAACTGTATTATAGCATGGTTGCGCGCAAGCGGCAACGGAGCGCCGGAACCGTGGCTTGTCATTTTTATCATTCATTCTTGACAAATTCTACGAAAACCACTACCATAGTTATACAAGCTGCAAACGATTGCGCAATAACTGGGGGCGATATTATGGCATTCGAGGTACATCCGTGGAAGGTTGTGGAGAAAGGCTTTGACAAGAATTCCGTACGACTTTCCGAAAGCCTTACTTCTACGGGTAACGGATATATGGGCATGCGAGGCAATTTTGAAGAAGATTTTTCAGGCGATACGCACATCGGCACGTACATCGGTGGGGTCTGGTTTCCCGATAAAACGCGTGTAGGCTGGTGGAAAAACGGTTACCCCGAATATTTTGCCAAAGTATTGAATGCAGCCAACTGGATTGGGATTGATATCATAATTGATGG
>JADGQP010000167.1 GCA_017881705.1 Christensenellaceae bacterium | reverse complement strand
CGTCGGTCAGTTGGTTTTGCACAGCCAGCGCAGCCGCCGCGCATACGGGGTTGCCCCCGAAAGTGGAGCCGTGGCTGCCAGGGGTGAAAGTGTCCTTCACTTGCTCACCCAACAGGCATATGCCCATGGGCAAACCGCCTGCCAGCCCCTTGGCGGTGGTGACGATATCGGGCAGCCAATCGTAGCGCTGGTAGCTGAACAGCGTGCCCGTACGGCCATTGCCGGTCTGCACCTCGTCCACAATCAGCAGCACGTCGCGCTCGGCGGTCAAATTGCGCGCGGCGTTCAGGTATTCGCGCGTCAGCGGCTCAATGCCGCCTTCGCCCTGTACGGTTTCCAGCATTACGGCGCACACCGGCAGCGTGTCCAGCACGGTTTTCAGCTCGTCCGCATCGCCGGGCGCCACGTATTGGAAGCCCTCCGGAAACGGCCCGAAAGTATGGTGGAACACATCCTGGCCGGTGGCAGCCAGGGTGGCTAACGTTCGGCCGTGAAAGCTGTTGTGCAGGGAAACGATCACGGGGCGCTGGTTTTCGCCGTGTTTGTCGGCGCTGTATTTGCGCGCGGCTTTGATGGCGCACTCGTTGGCTTCCGCTCCCGAATTGCCGAAGAACGCGCGTTTCATGCCGCTTTTTTCGCAAAGCAGCTTTGCCAGTTCCGCCTGAGGCGTTGTGTAGTAAAGGTTGCTTACGTGGGAAAGAGCGTGCGCCTGTTCGCACACGGCCTTTTCCCAAAGCTCGTTACCGTAGCCCAGCACGCTTACCGCGATGCCGCTGCCCATATCGATATACCGCTTGCCGGTATCATCGTACAAATATGCGCCCTCGCCGCGTACGAAGGTGACGTCGAAGCGAGCGTAGGAGTTCGCGATATACTCGTTGTACAATGCCTGAACCTTGTCCATACAAACCCTCCCGGCGGATCGCCGCGTTGATTAACCCTGAATAAACATGGTGCCTACGCCCTCGTCGGTGAGGCACTCGATCAGTATCGCGTGGGGCACGCGCCCGTCCAGGATGAACACGCGGCTCACCCCGCGGCGAATGGCCTCGATGCAGCATTCCACCTTGGGAATCATGCCGCCGGAGATCACGCCTTCCCGTATCAGCTCCGGAGCCTCGCTGGCTTTTACCACGCTGATGAGTGTGCCGTCGTCTTTAGGATCGCGCAGGATGCCGCGGATATCGGTCATGCTGATGAAACTCTCGGCTTTCAGCTCCGCGGCAATGCGCGCCGCGGCGGTATCAGCATTGATGTTGTAGGTGTGGCCTTCGCAGTCGCACCCTACGGTGGAGATTACGGGGATGTAGCCCTTCTCCAGCACGTCCAGGATGGGTGCGACGTTGATTTTGGTAATTTCGCCCACATAGCCGTGTACGTCGTCCAACTGGGTCACCTCGATCATGCGGCCGTCCACGCCGCTCAGGCCAATCGCCTTGCCCCCCACGGTCTGGATCAGGCTCACCAGGCCCTTGCCCACCTTGCCCGCAAGCACCATCTGCACGATGTCGGCGGTTTCCTCATCGGTCACACGCAGGCCGTCGATAAACTCGCTTTTCTTGCCCAGCTTCTGCAACAGCTCGCTGATCTCCGGCCCGCCGCCGTGCACCAGCACCACGCGAACGCCCACCAGCTGCAAAAGCAGCAAATCGCCCATTACGGCGCGCTTTAAGTCCTCGTTAATCATGGCGTTGCCGCCGTATTTAATTACGACGATTTTACTGTTATATTTACGGATGTAGGGCAGCGCCTGTATCAGCACTTCCGCGCGTTCGTTAATGGTCATGGGCATTTCCTTTCAGTACAGTCGCTTTTAATGAGCGTCCTTTTTAAATACGATAGCCGACGCTCAGGTTCTATAATCGCCGTTGATTTTTACGTAATCGTAGGTTAAATCGCAGCCCCAGGCAACGGCCTGAGCGTTGCCGGCGTTAAGCTGCACGGAAACGTCAATTTCGTCCTCGGAGAGCACCTTTTTTGCGTCCTCCTCGCTGAAAGGCACGCCGCTTCCGCCCGTGCACACCGACACCACGCCCGCGGGGCTGATAAACTGCACGTCGATCTTGCTCACGTCCACGTCCGCGCCGCTGTACCCGATGGCGCACAGCACGCGGCCCCAGTTCGCGTCCGCGCCGAAAACGGCGGCCTTGAGGAGTGTAGAGCAGATAACGCCCTTGGCTACCAGCTTGGCGGTCGGTTTGTCCTTCGCGCCGGTGACGGTGCAGGTGAGCAGTTTGGTCGCGCCTTCCCCGTCCTTAGCCATGATGCGGCAAAGTTTGGCGCAAACCTGGTACAGCGCCGCTTTGAAAGTTGCGAAATTCGCGCCGTCGGCGGTGATTTCCTCGTTGCCCGCCAGCCCGTTGGCCAGCACGGTCACCATGTCGTTGGTGGAGGTGTCCCCGTCGATGGAAAGCATGTCGAAGGTGTCCTTCACCACATCGGACAGTGCGGCCTGCAGGCAGGCGGGGGCGATTGCCACGTCGGTGGTAATGAAGCACAGCATGGTCGCCATGTTGGGGTGAATCATGCCGCTGCCTTTACTGATGCCGCCTAAATGGCAGAGCTTTCCGCCGATGGTAAATTCTACAGCCACTTCCTTAGCCACCGTGTCGGTGGTCATAATGGCTTTCGCGGCATGGTGGCCGCCGTTTTCGTCCAGGCCCGCCGCCAGCTTTTTCATGCCTTTTTCAAACGGCTCCAGCGACATCGGCTGGCCGATTACGCCTGTGGAAGCCACAACCACGTCGCCTGCGGGCACGCCGGTATATTTTTCCACCAGCGCACACATTCCCTCGGCGATTTCCACGCCGTTTGCGTTGCAGGTGTTGGCGTTGCCGCTGTTGCAGATGATGGCGCGGGCGTGGCCGTCGGCTACGTGTGCGCGGGTTACGGCGATGGGCGCTCCCTGCACAAGGTTACGGGTATAGCAGCAGGCTGCTGAGCAGGGTGCGTCGCTCACGATCAGCGCCACGTCCCGCTTGCTGCGGTTTTTCCGAATGCCCAGGTGCTCGCCCGCGGCTTTAAAACCTTTTGCGGCGGTCACGCCGCCCTCGATAAACGGGAACAAATCTCCCATACTGCTTTCCTCCGCGTTCGGCTGTTTGGCCGATGATCGTTCAAGGTAGGTTCAGGCCCGTGGCCGCCGGCAGCCCCAGCATGAGGTTCATGCATTGGATGGCCGCGCCGCTGGCGCCTTTGCCAAGGTTATCGAACAGCGCGCAGGCAATCGCCCGCTCGTCGTTGCCGGTCAGGAAAATTTCCATCACGTCGCTGCCGGCCAGCGCGTTGGCGTAAAAAGCCGGTTCGGGGTTTTCGTCCAGCACCCGCACCATCGCCTGGCCCGCGTAATGCGCCCGGTACAGCGCCGAAAGTTCCGTAAGCGTAAGCGGTTGGGTCAGCAGCCGCGGATGCAGCGGCAGCGTTACCAGCATCCCCGCGTAATAATCGTCCACGATGGGCTGGAAAATCGGCATGTCCGCAAGCCCGCATACATATTCAATCTCCGGCAGGTGCTTATGCGCCTGCGTTACGGCGTAAAAGCAGGGCGCGCTCAGCGCGGGGCTTCGGTTTTCCGCCTCGTATTGGGCAATCATCTTCTTGCCGCCGCCGCTGTAGCCCGTTAGGGATGTAAGCGAAAGCGGCGCGTCCGCGGCCAGCGCGCCAGCCTGAAGCAGCGGATAAATCAGCGCGATGGCGCCGCTGGCATGGCAGCCGGGCACCGCCACGCGGTTGGCGGCGCGTATGGCGGTTTCATGCGCGGGCGAAAGCTCGGGAAAGCCGTAGGCAAAGCGGGTATCGGTGCGAAACGCCGTGCTGGTGTCCAGTACGCGCCCGCGCGTGTCGCCCAGCGCGGCGATCAGTTCGCGGCTGGCATCATCCGGCAGGCACAAAAAGGTAATATCCGCCTGCGCGGCCAACTCCGCCTGCGCGGTCGTGCTTTTGCGCAGTTCCTCCGGCAGGGACAATAGCGTGATGTCCTCGCGGGCGGAAAGCCGCTGCGCGATGCGCAGGCCCGTGGTACCGCTGCCGCCGTTGATAAATACGTTCGTCATTCGCGCCTCGTCCTTACTGGTATGAAACGGTGCCGCCCCACGATGCTACATATGAGGCGGCCCGGCTTAAAGAGGGTTTGGGAAAACTTTTATACCTTCTTTTGCAGTTTCGCCTGTACTGCAATGGCAAGACCGAACAGGGTGATGCAACCCGCGGAGTTCTT
>JADGQP010000166.1 GCA_017881705.1 Christensenellaceae bacterium | reverse complement strand
GAAAACCATCTCCCGTTCTTATCATTTTCCAAACCACGGCAAATTACAGCAGCACGCAGCCCCGCACCGTACGCGCGGCGAGTTTACGCGCCTCTTCCAGCATCTGGCCAAAAACTGCTTCGTCCGCTTCCAGCGTTAACTTTCGGGTTACGAAGTTCACCTGCGCGCCGGTCACGCCAGGTATGCGGCGTACGGCGGTTTCCAGCCGATCGGCGCAGGCTGCACAGTCCAGTTCGGAAAGCAGATACGTCTTTTTCATAGGGGTAAACCTCCGTTATTCGCTGATGTGCTCAATACCCTGCCCCAGGATGGTACGCACATGATCGTCTGCCAAGGCGTAAAACACGGTCTTGCCATCCCTGCGCGCCGAAACGAGCTTGCTGCGCTTCAGCGGCGCCAGTTGGTGGGAAATGGCGCTTTGGCTCATTCCCAGGAGCTTGGCGATGTCGCACACGCACATTTCGTTGGCAAACAGGCAGTAAAGGATGCGGATGCGCGTGGAATCCCCGAAGAGCTTAAAAAGCTCGCTCAGGTCGAACAGCGTTTCCTCGTCCGGCATCACAGCCTCAACGCGTTTAACGATATCCGTGTGTATGTACTCGGTTTCGCAATGCGGAAGGTTCGTTTCCAGGTCCATGCTGCATCACTCCCTCATATGAGCATCTGTTCATATGTATAATACCAAATATCGCGTCTGCCTGTCAAGGGGTTGGCGCAATAAAAGTGTATTTTTTCTATCCTTGCCTTCCGGCGTTCTGCGCGTATGTCCGCAGGGGGCTCCACGCCTGCGCAAGCTCCTGCAGCGTCCAGCGGGCGTTCGCCGGGCTGGTGGAAGGCAGTGTGGTCGCGGGTCGGTCGGTCAGCGGTTCGCACCAGCAGCGGTACAGCGCTGCGGCGGCATGGCCGTTGGCAAAAATCTCCCCTATCGGCGCGCGCGACAGCAGCGCGGCAACATCGTTGGGCACGGGGTTGCGGATGCTGCCATCCGCGCTGCCGCGGATATCGCAGGAGGCAAGCACATCCCATAACGCCACATGGTTTGCTAAAAGAAAGGCGCTTTTCCCTTCCGGCGTAACGGGCGGCTCGCCGCCGAACAACAGCGCCATCAACGGCCAGAAGCGGTTTTGAGGGTGCCCGTAATAGAAGGCGCTTTCGCGGGACCGCACCGATGGAAAGGTGCCCAGCACCATCACGCGGGAATGCGCATCCGCAACCGGCGGAAACGGGTGCTCAATACCCAGAAAAGTTTGCGGCGTCATATCTGTGTCCCCCTCCTGCCTGTTAAGCTTACCGCGTATGCTTTCGTTTGACAAGCGAAGAGTTTAGTTAAAATGTTCACGGTTTATCCATATTTAATCTACCTATTGCTCACGATTTTTGGGTATGATAACATAGTTAGGATTTTATCCTGGCGAGGAGGTAGACATGATGGCCAAAACGATTGGCATCGACCTAGGAACTACCAATTCCTGCGTTGCTTTTTTAGAAAACGGGGAACCGGTTGTTATTCCCAACGCCGAAGGCGGCCGTACCACACCCTCCGTCGTTGCATTTGCCAAAGGTGGGGAACGAATCGTGGGCAGTGCTGCCAAGCGGCAGGCCGTTACCAACAGCGAGCGTACGATTTCCAGCATCAAGCGTGAAATGGGCACCGACAACCGCGTGAAGATTGACGGAAAGTCCTACACGCCCCAGGAAATCAGCGCCATGATCTTGCAAAAACTCAAAGCCGATGCGGAAGCCTACCTGGGTGAAAAAGTAAACGACGCGGTGATCACCGTACCTGCGTATTTCAGCGACAGCCAGCGCCAGGCCACGAAGGATGCAGGCAAAATCGCGGGGCTGAACGTTTTACGGATCGTCAACGAGCCCACAGCCGCCGCGTTAGCCTACGGAGCGGACAAAGGCGAAAGCATGAAGGTCATGGTGTACGACCTGGGCGGAGGCACGTTCGACGTGAGCGTGCTGGATATCAACCGCGACGTGATCGAAGTGCTCGCCACCGCCGGCAACAACCGGCTGGGCGGGGACGATTTTGACCGCTGCGTGGTTAATTGGCTGCTGGGCGAATTTCAAAAAAAGGAAAAGATCGACCTTACCGGCGACCCCACCGCGATGCAGCGCGTCCGCGAAGCCGCTGAAAAAGCAAAGATCGAGCTCAGTTCCGCCACCGTTACCACCATCAGCCTGCCGTTTATCGCAAGCGGAAAAGACGGCGCCAAGCACCTGGAAGTGGAATTGAGCCGCGCCAAATTCGACGACCTTACCCGCAGCCTGGTGGACGCCACCATGGGCCCGGTTCAGCAGGCGATGAGCGACGCGGGACTGAAACCTGCCGATCTCGGGCGCGTACTGCTGGTGGGCGGAAGCACGCGCACCCCAGCCGTGCAGGAAGCCGTTAAGCGTTTTACCGGCCACGAGCCCAGCAAGGGCGTGAACCCCGACGAGTGCGTGGCCATCGGCGCAGCGCTGCAGGGCGGCGTTTTGCAGGGGCAGGTGACCGGCCTGCTGCTTTTAGACGTCACGCCTCTTTCGCTGGGCATTGAAACGGTGGGCGATGTTTTCAGCCGCATCATCGACCGTAACTCGCCTATCCCCGTCAAGCGCAGCCAGGTGTTCACCACCGCCGCCAATTTTCAAACGCAGGTGGAAATCCACGTGCTTCAGGGCGAGCGCGAGATCGCCAGCCATAACAAGACCCTGAGCAAGTTCAAGCTCGAGGGCATCCGCCGTGCGCTGCGCGGCGTTCCGCAAATCGAAGTTACTTTTTCCATCGACGCTAACGGTATCGTCAACGTGTCCGCTAAAGATCTGGGTACGGGCAGGAGCCAGCAGATTGTGCTGACCCAAAGCTCCAATATGTCCTCCTCGGAGATCGACCGCGCCATTCAGGACGCGGAGCGTTACGCTACGGAAGACGGCCAGCGCAAGCAAAGCACGGAACTGCGCAACCGCGGCGAGCAGCTGTGCTACGAGGCCAAGAGTGCCATGCGCAAGCTGAAGCCGGAAGACCGGCAGCACATAGAAGATCTTCGCAAGCGCGCCCAGCAGGCGCTGGACGACAAGGACGATACGGCGCTGCGCAAGGCAAGCGCGGAGTTGGAGCAGGCGCTGGCGGCCGCTGGCCGCTTTGTGGGCACACAGGAGGATACCTCGGGCGAGGATGGCGCGATGAACGCGGAATATACCTCCGCCGAAAGCAAAACGAAGGACAACCGCTAATTCGGTTGCCTCCGCTAAGGGGGGAAAGCAGCCATGTTCGGGTACGTAACCATCCAGCCAGCGGAATTGGGAGAGCGCAGCCGTCAGCGTTACCAGGCTTACTACTGCGGGCTGTGCCGCAAACTCCAAAGCCGGTACGGAAACCTGGGCCGAATCACGCTCAGCAACGATATGACTTTTCTGTGGATCCTGCTCAGCTCCCTGTACGAACCGGAAGAAACGCTTGCCAAAGCACGCTGTTTCCCCCACCCCGTGAAAGAACGGAATTTTCTCGCCAACGAAATCGGCGATTACTGTGCCGATATGAACATCGCTCTGGCGTATCACAAATGCCTGGACGACTGGACGGACGACCACAGCCTCTCGGGGAAAGCCGAGGCGTCGCTGCTGAAGAACGACTATAAGCAAATCGCCCTGCGATACCCTGAAAAGTGCGCCGCCATCGAAAGTACGCTTGGGGATATCGGCAAGCTGGAACAGGAACGCAGCCTGGAGCCCGACGCGCCCGCAAACCTCACGGCGCGGATGCTGGGCGAGGTGTTCGTGTATCGCAACGATTACTGGGCGGTTCCGCTTCGCGCCATCGGCGAGGGTCTGGGGCGCTTTATTTACTTGATGGACGCATATGACGACCTTCCCGCGGACCTGCGCAGGAAACGGTACAATCCCCTTGCACATTATCACGGGCAGCCGGATTTCGAGGCTTTGGTGAAGGACAGTCTTACGATGGTAATCGCCGAGAGTACGCAGGCATTTGAGCTTCTGCCGCTGGTACAGGATCTGGATATTCTTCGCAATATTCTGTATTCCGGGGTGTGGGCCCGCTACCGGCAAAAGCAGGACCGGCCCAAGCGCAGCCAAGGCCAGGTAAGGGAGAGTGACCATGAACAGAGATCCTTATGAGGTGCTTGGCGTATCCCCCAGCGCCAGCGATGACGAGATAAAAGTGGCTTACCGCAAACTGGCCAAGAAATACCATCCGGATCTTAACGGCGGCAGCGCCGAAGCGGAAACCAAAATGAAGGAAGTTAACGAAGCGTATACGATGCTGATCAAGCATAAGGGCCAGAACTATGGGCCGAGCTACGGCGGCGGTGCTTCCTCGGGCGGGTACGGCAGCTACGACGGTTCCTCGGGTGGGTACAACGGCTCGCCCGGCGGCGGTTTTGGCGGATTTGGCGGCTCCTCGCAGGGCAACAGCGGGGATTTTGACCCCTTCGGCTTCGGCGAATTTTTCCGCCGCGCGCAGCAACAGGGCGCCTATTCCGGCGGCAGCACCGTCTATACCGAGCGCGACCCGCTGCTTAAAAACGTGGAAAGCGCCGTGGTAAGCGGAGATTTCACACACGCGGCAACATTGCTCAACGCCATATACGATCGCAGCGCAGCCTGGTATTACTGGTGTGCGCGCGCCAACCTTGGCCTGGGCAATCGTGTGGATGCCTTGCGTAACGCCCGTATCGCCGTGCAAAAGGCGCCGGATGAAGCCGCCTACCGCGATTTGCTAGAAAGCTTCCAGTCCAGCGGTCGCCGTTACCAGCAGTTCGGTTCGGGGAAAGGGTTCACAGGCGCCTTGTGCGCCAACCCATGTATTTCGCTCCTTCTGGCTAACCTGCTTTGCAACTGCTGTTGTTTAGGCGGGCGCGGCGGAACCTGCTGTTACTGATTCGGCACAAGAAAGGCGCCGTTCACGGCCGCCGTATGCTAACCTATTTTACAGGAGGAAAACACGATGTCTTTTTGGGAAAGAATCAAACAGAGTTTGCGTAACTTCATGGCTAACCGTCACGGTGTGGATCAGTTCTCGGTCATGCTGGTGTGGGCGGGTCTGGTGGTATACATCCTGTCCGCCATATTCAGTTCCGGGCTGCTGAGCCTGGTTTCCCTGGCGATGTACGTGTATACGCTTTTCCGCATTTTCTCGCGCAAAGAGCAAAAACGCCGCGAGGAAAACCGCCGTTATATGGAACTGAAAACCAAAATTGTTACCGGTTTTAAACAGGCATTCACGCGGTTTAAAAACCGCAAGCAGTATAAATATTTCCGCTGCCCCAACTGCAAGGCATGGCTTCGCTTGCCCCGCGGCACGGGCGTGGTAACGGTTACCTGCGGACGGTGCCACACTAACTTTACGCAAAAGTCATAAATAGCGCAGGGCCCTACATCGCCGCAGGTTTGCGGACGAAACAGGGGTAGCGCGTCCTTCCCCGGAAAGGGTGGATGATGGATCGCGGCAGGTCGTACAGGCAGACCCCGGCGGTTCGCAAGCGCCTTAACAAACGGCGTTTGCTGGTCGCCGTGCTTTGCGTTGTGCTCCTCTTTTGCATTGCCGAGCTGGTTGCCTACGCTGTGCATTCCCGTAACAACCAGGAGTGGGAAGCGGCGCTTGCCGCTCAGCATGAAGCTGCGCTTCTTGCGGAAAACCAAGCCGAACCAACGGCCGTCCCGCAGGCTTCACCCGCCCAGACGCCACAGCTGCTGGGAGCCCGGACCACCGCCCAACCCCTTACCACGGCTGACAGCCGTGTGTTTTTTCAAACCGTCGGGGTAACCCGCGCCTCTCTGCGACCGTTGGTTCGTCGTAACAGCGATACCGTGGGCTGGCTGACCATCGAAGATCTGGTAGCTCAGCCCATCGTATACCGTAACAACACTTTTTACCTTACCCATGATTTTGACCGGAATACAAACGCGTGCGGCGCGATTTTTCTGGATGTGAACCACCCCCTGCACGCAGACGCGCAAAACCTGCTGCTTTATGGCCACAACATGAAGGACGGCAGCATGTTCGGCAAGCTCCAGCGCTATTTGGACAACAATTATCTGCACTCGCAT
>JADGQP010000165.1 GCA_017881705.1 Christensenellaceae bacterium | reverse complement strand
CTCGCTGGCCGCCGAGCCGCAATCGGCTTTCGACGCGGCGCTGCTGGGCGCGCTTACGGACGAACTGGCTGCCTTTCCCGAACCCTTGGCAGGAAACGGCTTGCCCCGTGCAGAAGTGATTGAGGCTACCCCCGAATGTCTTTTTTCCGCCAACGGGGAAGCGGCCACGGCAGATCGGCTGCTTTACGGCCGACAGGGCACGCTGCTGCTGGCTTATACCCGCGAAACGGCGCTTGCCGCGTTAGCCGCGTTTGGCGACCGGGTGGACTGCATTCGCGGCGCGCCGGAAGATCCCCGCTGTTTCCACACACTGCTCTACCAACCGGAACCCTCCGCCGTGCGTGGCCGCTGGAAAGCGGTGGCGCTGCTGGACGGACCCTTAACCCCGGGCGGCCTTGCCTATTGGCAGCATCTGCTGCCGGATGCCGCAGTGTATGCCGCCCGGCCAACCGCGGCGCTGGCAAATTGCGCGCAGGCGCTGGACGCGGGCGACGAGCGTTACCGCGTGCTGTACCGGTTGCTGCGGGCTTCCGCCTTTGCCACCCTTTCGCAAACAGCGCGTGAAGCGGGGCTGACCGAAGCGCAAACGCTGGCCGGGCTGCAGGCCTTTCAATCGTTGGAATTTATCGACTTTTCCCCGTCTCCTTTCCGTTACACTTTCCACGAACCCCGTAAGCGAACGCTATCCGACAGCCCGGTGCTCAGCGCGCTGCGCGCGCTGTCTGCCGCGGCGTTGTGCACACCCTGATGGAGGGCCATATGTTAACCTACATCACCAACGAATGTATGCCGATGGAGAAAATGATCGCCCGTGTGCAAAAGCAGCACCCGGGGGACAGTTATCTGTTGGTGAAAAAAGCCTACGAGTTCGCCGAAAACGCGCACCTTGGCCAGGTACGCAAAAGCGGCGAGCCCTATTTTATCCACCCCGTTTCCGTCGCCAGCATCCTGACCGATCTGATGATCGACGCACCCACCATCGCCGCGGGGCTTTTGCACGATACGGTGGAGGACTGCCAATGCGTGTCGCTGGAAACCATTCGCACAACGTTCGGCGATGAAGTCGCCACGCTGGTGGACGGCGTAACGAAGCTGGACAAGCTGGATTTTACCGACCGCGAGGAGCAAAAGGCCGAAAGCCTGCGCAAGATGATCCTGGCGATGAGCAAGGATATCCGCGTGGTGATCATTAAGCTGGCGGATCGCCTGCACAATATGCGAACGCTGCGCTACCAGCCGGAAGATCGGCAAAAAGCCATCGCGGGCGAAACGCTGGATATTTTCGCCCCGCTCGCGCATCGTCTGGGCATGAACGCCATTAAACAGGAGCTTGAGGATCTTTCTTTTAAGTATATCAACCCCGACGCTTACCACGATATCGCGCAAAAGGTCGGCCTGCGCCGCGCCGAGCGCGAGGAAAACATCCGCATGGTCATCGGCCAGCTGTCCGAAAAGCTGGACGCGCAGGGCGTCCATTACGAAATGGACGGCCGCCCCAAGCACCTGTATTCCATTTTTAAAAAAATGACCGACCAAAATAAAACCTTCGACCAGATTTACGATCTTATCGCCGTACGCGTGCTTGTGGACAGCGTGCAGGACTGCTACACGGTGCTGGGCATCGTGCACACGCTGTGGAACCAGATTCCCGGACGGTTTAAGGATTATATCAGCGTACCCAAGAGCAACATGTACCAGAGCCTGCACACCACGGTCATCGGCGGGCGTAAAATGCCTTTCCCCTTTGAAATTCAAATTCGCACCTGGGACATGCACCGCGTGGCCGAGTTCGGCGTAGCCGCCCATTGGCGTTACAAAGAGGGCGGCAATACGGAGGACGACCTGGACAATAAGCTCTATTGGCTCCGCCAGATTTTGGACTGGCAAAACGAAACCCGCGACAGCAAGGAATTTATCGATTCCTTGAAAACCGACCTGTTCAGCGACGAGGTGCTGCTGTTTACCCCCAAGGGCGACATCGTAAGCATGCAGCGCGGCTCCACCCCCATCGATTTTGCTTACCGCATCCACAGCGGCGTGGGCAACCATTGTGTGGGCGCGAAGGTCAACGGGCGCATCGTGCCGCTGGAAACCTCGCTGGAAACGGGCGACCGCGTGGAAATCATCACCTCCGCCAATTCCAAGGGCCCCAGTATGGACTGGTTAAAGATTGTTAAAACCCAGCAGGCAAAAGCGAAGATCCGCCAGTTTTTCAAGCACGAGCTGCATGGCGAAAACGTAGTGCGCGGCCGCGAAATGCTGGAGCACGAGGCTAAACGCCGCGGCGTATCCCTGCCGGTACTGACCAAGCCCGAGTATTACGACCCCGTTTTGAAGCGCTACGCCTTTCAGGAGTTGGACGATATCTACGGCGCGGTGGGCTACGGTGGCATCGCCAGCGCCTACGTAATCAGCCGCCTTTTGGAGGAGCAGCGCAAGGACGAGGCGCAGGCTCTGCCCAAGGTGGTGGAAAGTACCCCGCAGGAGCTGCAAAAGCAGCTGGGCAAGCCCACCCACGGCGTGTACGTCAAGGGCGAAAGCAACATGCTGGTGCGTTTCGCCAAGTGCTGCAACCCCGTGCCGGGGGATGAAATAATCGGCTACATCACGCGGGGCCGCGGCGTAACCGTGCATAAGGCGGATTGCCCCAACGTGGGCGCGGCCGAACACGAGCGTATGGTGGAGGTCAGCTGGGCCAACACCCAAAGCGGCTCGTTCAACGCCACCATCAACATCATCGCTTACGACCACGTGAGCCTTCTGGGCGAATTGGCGCTGTTTATCGGCAACATGGGCGTGCCCATCATGGCCGTGAGCGCCAAGCGGGACGATAAGCGCAAGACCAGCGTGATTACCATGGTGGTGCAGGTGACCGCGCGCGAACAGCTGGATAAGGTGATTCTTGGCCTGCAGCGCAGAACCGACATCATCGAGGTCTATCGCGGTATCTCCTAAAGCGGACGCGGCGCGTAACTTCTCCGGCAGGGCGGCCTTCGCCGCTCAGCTGTTTGGAAAGGGTGGTTCTCATGCGGGCAGTTGTACAGCGTGTGCTACGCGCCTCGGTCGCCGTACGCGACCAGATTACGGGAGAAATCGGCAAGGGGTTTATGGTGCTGGTGGGCGTGGAGGTTGGCGACGGGGAACGGGACGCGGCCTACATTGCGGACAAGGTGCTGAACCTGCGCATTTTTGAGGACGATGCGGGTAAAATGAACCGCTCGCTTCAGGAAGTAGGCGGCGGCATCCTCGCGGTAAGCCAGTTTACCCTCCTGGGCGACGCGCGCGACGGCCGGCGGCCCAGCTTCACCCGCGCCGAGCGTCCCGAGGCGGCGGACGCGCTGTACCAAAAGGCGGTCGCCAGTTGGCGCGAGCACGGCGTAATGGTGGAAACGGGCATATTCGGTGCGGATATGGCCGTAAGTCTGGTAAACGACGGGCCGGTGACCATCCTGTTGGATTCGCGCCGTTTATTTTAAATGAGTATAAGCATTACGAGGTGAGTGCGTTGCCGGTTATGGTGGAAACCCTTCGCGTGGGCGAATTTCAAATGAACTGTTATCTGGTGGAAAATACGGACAATCGGCAGGTGGTAATCGTCGACCCCGGGGCGGACGCCCTGCGCATTATCGCCGATATCGCCGATCGCAAGCCCGTGGCGGTGCTTTTAACCCATGGGCATTACGACCATATCGGCGCGGTGGACGCGTTGTGTACGCAGTACGCAATTCCAGTTTACCTGCACGAGGCCGACGCGCCCAAGCTGACCGACCCGGAAAAAAACGTATCCGCCGAGTTCGGCTGCGACGTGCGCGTAACAACACAACCGACATTGGTGACCGACAACCAAACCCTGACCCTCGCAGGGATGGCTATTCGCGTGCTGCATACCCCCGGCCACAGCAAGGGCAGCGTTTGCTACCTCCTGCCCTGCAACGCGGGGCTTTTATGCGGCGACACGCTATTTAACGGCGGCTACGGCCGCTATGATTTTGCGGACGGGGATTTTGCCGAGCTTAAAAACAGCCTGCGGCGAATCCTCTACATGCGCCCGCGCATGGTTGCCTATCCCGGGCACGGCGCAACCAACTTCGCCGGCCGGGACAATGAGGACGTATGAAGATTCTCTTAAAAACCCCGCTTCCCCGCTATGCCAACGAACTGCTGGAAGTGCTGAAACTTTTTGCGCCCGTGGAGGATTTCGCGGTGGAGACCACCGCGCCCCAAACCGCCGAAGACGAAGCCAAGGCGCAGTTTACCGCGTCCCCCGCTACCGCGGACATGGAAACCCTGACCCATACCTTTTCGGAAGAAAACGGGTTGTGGCGCTGCCATTTCACCCTGCGCGGGGAAAGTGCCGAACGCGCCCTGCCCGTGCCCGCGGGCGACGCGCTGGCGAGTGACCGGTTGAAGAAGCGCCTTTGCAAGCTGACCCTGTACGCCCTGTGCAAATCGCTCACGGGCAAGCGCCCGCCCTGGGGTTCGCTCACCGGCATACGCCCCACGCGGCTGGTATACGAAAACCTCGCGGCCGGAATGTCGTTAAGCGACGCCGCCGCGGCGCTTACGGAAACGTTTGACGTGAGCGCCTCAAAAGCGGAGCTGCTGCGAAGAATCGTGGCGGTGCAGCAAACGCTGTCCGTGCCTGGCCCTACCGAGGCGGACGTGTACGTGTCCATCCCGTTTTGCCGAACACGCTGCGCCTATTGCTCCTTTCCGGGCGAAGCGCTGGGAAAGGGCGAACGCACCGGGCCCTACCTGCGGGCGTTGTTTCAGGAAATGGACGCCGCTTCCGCCCTGATGCAAAAGCGGGGGCTTCGCCTGCGCGCGCTCTACATCGGTGGGGGCACGCCCACGGCACTGGATGAAGAATCCTTTGCCGCGCTGCTTGAGCATACACCAGCCTGCTTTCCGGCGCCCGTGGAATATACCGTGGAAGCAGGCCGTCCGGATACGATCACCCGCGGCAAACTCGCCGCCATGCGCACCTTCGGGGTCGGCCGCATCAGCGTAAACCCGCAAACCATGAACGATTCCACCCTGCGGGCCGTGGGCCGCGACCATACCGCGCAGCAGACGGAGGACGCTTTTCTGCTGGCCCGCAAGCTGGGCTTTACCGATATTAACATGGATGTAATCGCGGGGCTACCCGGCGAAACGCCCGACGATTTTGCCCGCACCCTTTCGCGCATCGCCCGGCTTAAGCCGGACAGCCTCACCGTGCACACGCTGGCCGTCAAGCGTTCCAGCCGCCTGCATCTGGAAGGGTTTCGCCTGCCTGAGGCGGACGCTGTGGCGGAAATGACGGATTTGGGCGAGCAAACCGCCGGAATGCTGGGTCTTTCGCCCTATTACCTCTACCGGCAAAAGTATATGGCCGGCCAGCAGCAAAACGTGGGTTACGCCCGTCCCGGAGCCGAATGCCTGTACAACGTGGACATCATGGAAGAAACCGCCTCCATCCTCGCCTGCGGCGCGGGCGCCATAAGCAAGCGGGTGTTTATGGACCACGATTTGCGCATTGTTCGCGCGCCCAACGTGACCGACGTGGAAGCGTACATCGCGCGCGTAGGCGAAATGGCCGAACGTAAAGAAGCGCTTTTCCGCTGAAGCACAGCGTCGTTTTACCCCGTATTCTGCCCGAACCCATCGGATTCGTTTGAGTTATCAACCCGCGCGGCGCTGCCGCGCAGTTGGGAGGGGTTTGTTTTGCCGCATTCCATACTCGTCGCCCTCGACCAGGGAACCACGTCCAGCCGCGCGGTCGTGTTTAGCACCCAGGGGCGGGTGCTGGCCACCCATTCCATCGAGTTTAGGCAGATTTATCCCCAGCCCGGCTGGGTGGAGCACGATCCAGAGGATATCCTAAGCAGCCAGGTTGACGCGCTGCGGGCCGCCGTAAAGTTAAGCGGTGTGGACGTTAACGATATCGCCGCCATCGGCATCGCCAACCAGCGGGAAACCACCCTGCTGTGGGATCGCGCCACCGGCGCGTGCGTACATAACGCCATCGTATGGCAATGCCGCCGCACTGCGCCCTATGTGGAGCGTTTGGTCGCCGACGGTAAAACGGAGATGATCCGCCAAAAAACCGGCCTGGTGCCGGATGCGTATTTCAGCGGTACCAAGCTCGCATGGCTTTTGGATACGCTGAACCTGCGCGAGCGCGCCCGCCGCGGAGAATTGTGCTTTGGCACCGTGGACAGCTTTTTGGCCTGGCACCTGGTGGAGGGCCGCCCGCATGTGACCGACGCCACCAACGCCGCCCGCACGATGCTCTTTAACATCCACACCCAGCAATGGGACGACGAACTGCTGGCTCTCTGGGATATCCCACGCGAACTGCTGCCAGAGGTTACGGACAGCGCGCAGGTGATCGGCAACCTGAGCACGGAGATCCTCGGGCGGCCGATTCCCGTGGCCGCCCTGGCGGGCGACCAGCACGCTTCGCTTTTCGGGCAGGCCTGCTTTACCAAAGGGATGGTTAAAAATACTTACGGCACCGGCTGCTTTATGCTGATGAACACCGGCGAAACACCCGCCCAAAGCCACAACGGGCTGATAACCACCGTAGCCTGGCGGTTGAACGGGCAGCCCGTATATGCGCTGGAAGGCAGCGTGTTTATGGGCGGGGCGACCGTACAATGGCTGCGCGACGAACTGAAAATGATCCAGACCAGTGCCGAAACCGAGCAGATCGCCCAAAGTGTAACGGACACAGAAGGCGTGTTTCTGGTGCCCGCCTTTACGGGCCTGGGCGCGCCATATTGGGATATGTACAGCCGCGGCACCATCGTAGGTATGACGCGCGGCACCAACCGGGCACACATCGTGCGCGCGGCGCTGGAAGCCATCGCTTATCAGAGCGCCGATTTATTCAACGCCATGGCCGCGGATTGCGGCAGCCGCCCCCCGCAGATGCGGGTGGATGGCGGCGCGAGCGCCAACAGTTTTTTAATGCAGTTTCAAAGCGACATCTTGGGCGTACCGGTGGTGCGCCCCGCGGTATTGGAAACCACGGCGCTTGGCGCGGCGTTGCTGGCGGGTCTGGCGGTGGGTCTGTACGGCGATAAAGAAGAAGCCGCCGCCATGGTGAAGCCAGATCTCACCTTTACCCCCGCGATGGACGAATACAACCGCGGCCTGGCGCTGTACGGGTGGCACCGCGCGGTAGATCGCGCCCGCGGGTGGGTGGAGCGGGAGTAGGTTAAAACCAGACTGGCAAATTAAAGCGTTGAAGCCCGTTTTGCACATAAAACACCCCGCCCAGGCACGTTGGCTTTGGCGGGGTGTTTTGTATCCCTTGCGCTTTTTCTATCGGCATTTATTACGCTAATTTCTCTATTTCCGGGCGGATGCTTTCCATGTCGATCAGGTGCATTCCGGCCACGTCGCGCAGCTCGGAAGCCACAAAATGCGGTGAAGCGATCACCTTAAAACGCTTGCCGCGCGCGCGCAGCAGGCGCAGGGCACGGTCGAAATCGCCGTCGCCGCTCACCAGCACGGCGATATCGTAATTATCGATGGTGTTAAACATATCCAGCACGATCTCGATATCCAGGTTGGCCTTCTGTTTGGTTTCGCCGGTTTCCGGATCGTGGATCGTCTTAATCGGCTTGGTTACGAGCGAATAGCCGATATAGGTCAGCGCGTTTAAAAACGCCTGCTGACCCGACAGGGGCGGCGCGTCTTTGCCGACGTAATAAAAAGCGTCTGCAATTTCACCGAAGCGCTCACAGTATTTCAGCAGTTTTTTGGTATCCACAAACCATTTCAGGTCATTTTTCTGCATATAGAAAAAATTCGCGCCATCCACGAACACAGCCACCCGATCCATACCGCTTCCCCCCTTACTATTTATTTATTATCATACCATAGTCAGGGGAAAATGAACACAAAAATTGAATGCTGGCTGCATACTGTGTATGTAAACTTTTATCCCGCGTCCGCCGCGGGTCTAGGCGCCGCGCTTCGTGGCGCGTCCGCGAAGCGCGGCCAGCCCTTTGTCGCCCAAACGGAACATCGCCAGACCGGCGATAATCAGTACCCCGCCGATCACCGTGGCGGGTTCCACCGCCTCGCCCGCGATCCACAAACCCAGCAGCGTCGTTAAAAACGGGGTGATAAACATATAGTTGCTCACCGACGACGTATTCTTCGCCAGGGAAAGCGCCTTGCTCCAAGCGCAATAAGCCAAAGCGCTTGAAAACACGCCGAGAATCGCCAGGTACAGGTACTGAATCGGCGGCGCGGCCGCAAGTTCCCCCGCCGCCCTGGGCAGGAACACGCACAGCATCAGCGTGCCGATGAAAATGCTCCATACCGAGGATTGCAGCGCCGAGTAGGTGCGGGTCAGCCGCCGCTGCAGCAGGTTATAACAGCTAAACATCAGCGCCGCGAGGAACATAAACGCCACGCCAAGGTTTACCGTCAGCCCGCCGCGCAGCACCGTAAGCACCGTCACACCTACAAACGAAAGCCCGATCGCGCCATATTGCAGCGGCGTGAGCTTCTCGTGGAAAAACACCCGCGCCAGAAGCGCCGTAAGGATCGGCGCGGTGGCGAGGATAACGCTGCCCGTGGAGGCGGATACGCTCTGGCTGGCATAGTTGAAAACCACCATGTACAGCGAAAACCCCATTACAGCAGCGAGCAAAAACCATGGCCAGTCCCGCAGAGCGGGCGGTTTCATGCGCGTCAGAATCGCCACGGGGATCAGCGTTAACGTTGCCACCGCGTAGCGCAGCAACCCCAGCGAATATACGGAGAAGTACCGAAGCGCAAGCCGGGTGAACACGAACGCCATTGACCAGAACAAAATGGTGATCGCGGCGTAAAGGTGATAGCTGTTTTTACAGCGCATCGGGCAGACTCCCTTTCGTCCGTAAAAGCGGCGGCTTTCCGCAGCCGTGGCCAACGCGGGTTGAAGGCAGTATACCATGCGTACCCATGCACCGCAAGGCGGTTTTTTCATTTCGGCGGCAGGTTTTACAGCGTTCGCGCGCGAAAACCCTATTCATATGCTCAAACATAATAAACGGCCGATAAGGCTGTTTGGGAGGAACAACGAATGGAACGCCAAACAGACGCTGCGACACGGCGCGCGAAGGAACTGCTGGCTCGCATGACGCTGGAAGAAAAAGCGGCGCAGATGATGCAGATTCCGGCCAACAACCTTTCCGACGAACAGGCGGACGCCTGGGCGCTTCGCGGGGCGGGCAGTTTTTTGCATACGCTAGGGGCGGGCGCCAGGAGGCTGCAGAACGTCGCCGCGGAATCCAGGCTGGGCATACCGCTTCTGTTTGGCATCGACGCGGTGCGCGGCCACGCGCTGAAAAACGGCGCGACGGTGTTCCCCTGCCCGATGGCTCTCGCCTGCGGCTGGGACCGGCAACTGCTGACCGACGTGGGGCGCGCGACCGCGCGCGAGGTGGCCGCCGACGGCCTGCATTGGACGTTTTCGCCGCTTCTGTGCGTAGCCCGCGATCTGCGCTGGGGCCGCGTGGACGAAACCTTCGGCGAGTCCCCGTTTTTAATTGGGGAGTTGGCCAGCGCCATCATCCGCGGTTATCAGGGCAACGACCTTTCCGCGCCGGACAGCATTCTGGCCTGCGCCAAACATTACCTGGCTTACGGCGAAAGCACCGGCGGGCGGGACTCGGTAGACGCGCCCATTCCCATCCGCCTGGTGCGGGAGGTGTTTCTGCCGCCGTTCGCCAAAGCAGTTAAAGCAGGCTGCGCCACGTTTATGACGGCTTACTCCTCGGTGGACGGCGTGCCGCTGACCATCCACCGCGAGCTGCTTACGCAGGTGCTCAAAGAGGAGCTGGGTTTTGACGGTTTTATTGTGACGGACTGGGACAACGTGCGTTCGCTGGTCGGCCGCCAACACGTGGCGGAAACCCTGCGCGACGCGGCGGTGATGGCGGCGCAGGCGGGCAATGATATGTTCATGTCCACACCCGAAGCCTGCGATGAGCTGATCGCCGCCGTTCAAGAAGGCACGTTGTCCGAAAAAGTGCTGGACGCAGCCGTGGAACGCATATTAACCATCAAGTTCCGCATGGGGCTGTTTGATGATAAGCGCTTTCAAACGTACTCGCTGCCCGCGGGCGCGGCACAGGCTCACGCGGCGCTTAACCGTCAAGCGCAGGAGGAGGCACTGGTGCTGTTACAAAATAACGGCGCACTTCCGCTTGCGCCCGGACGTATCGCCGTAG
>JADGQP010000164.1 GCA_017881705.1 Christensenellaceae bacterium | reverse complement strand
CTAACAACCGGTATAAAAAGCGAGGGACTGGAAGGTCCGTCGCTTCTGATTGTCAAAAAAGTGGACTTCGCCACTTTTTTGAGTTTCGGGTATTGTTTGCGGCAGAGCCGCAAACTCCCCGCCCGACCGGCAAAACCGGTCGATACGAGCGGCAATCAGAGGGCTGCGGCCTTCCGAACCCTCCTGAAAGCAGGCTTCTTTGACAAGCTCAAGCGACGGACTGGAAGGCCCGTCGCTTTTTCAATTTAATCGTTACCTGTGTTCTTTCCCGGTCAATTCCGTTACGTCCAGCCGAAGGATCGTAACGCTTTGCGCCTCCGTGTTGGTAAACGCCCAATCGTGCCTGCTGGAGCAATGCTCCATTATTTTAGTAAGCGCGGTCTTTTTCGCCGTCGTTTCCCCCACAACCGTAATAACGCCGCATCCGATCACGCTGGAGTACAGGAACGAATAGCCACAGGCTTGATCCGCTGCAATCACTTTATGGTTCGTATCCAGCTCGAAGCCGACATGCGGGTTAGCCCTTAAAAGCGCCAGTTTGCGACCCTCTTTTGCGCAATGGAAGTAGAAAACGCCGTGCCCCTCCATCTCTTCATAGCCAAAGTTAAGCGGCACAATATACGGGCCATTTTCGCACGCAATCCCCAGGCGGCAGCAGTCGCACGCCAGAATCAGTTCATTCAGGCGTTCCCTGTCCGTTATTTCGCGGTCTTGTCTGCGCATAAGTGTCCTTTCCTGTATTACGCTACTGCGGCTCTGCTTGGAGGTTACTTCGTTTTCCGCAAGCGTACGGTGGCGAAAGTGAGGGTAAAAACGGCGGCCATCATCGTAACGCCAATGACTCGAACCGCCCAATCCGGCATCGGCGACACAAAAAAGCTTATTGCCAGCGCTGCCAGCAACACCAGAACCGCGATGCGGCTAATTAGCAGCATTCTTCTCATCGGCACGTTCCTTCCCGCTGTTTACGCGTTTTCGCTCCCTTTTTGGGCGCCGATATCGCCGCGCGCCTTCAAATCGCCCAGGATCTGCGCGTAGCGTTTCTCGTCGATGGTGAACTTCTTCATGTATACAAGATATCCTGCCAAGATGGCGACAAGCGGAAGAATCATCATGGAGAACTTCAGGGTGGTAATCCCCTGCGCGGTCACATCCGCTGAGGAATTGGCCGTGTTGATGCCGGAGAGGATCAGCGTGAGCCCCAGCACACCGTTGGCAATGGCGCCGCCGATTTTATTAATGAACGGCTGCACCGAGAAGGTAATGCTCTCGTTGCGTTTTCCCAGTTTCCATTGCCCGTATTCAATGGAATCCGCCAGAAACATCAGCATCAGCATCTGGATAAACGCCTGACCCACGAAAATCAATACGCCCGCGACGCCGATAAACGCCATGTTCATCGGGGAAAAGAAGAACAGAATATAGCCCGCTACCACCAGCGCCGTCGCGCCGGTATACAGCTTGCGGCGTGTAAAGCGCTTACGAAACCACGTAAACACGCTCAGCGCCGTCAGTTGGCTCACGCCCAACACCAGCGCGAACAGGGAGTACATGTTCGCGTCCCCGTAGGCGTATTTGAAATAATACACGCCAAAGCTCGTGGTGGTCGTGTACCCGATCATAAACAGCGACATGGCGACCGCCACCCACAATAGCTGGTCGTTTTGAAACAGTACCTTCACCATGCCCCGAAGCGTGGTTTTTTCTTCCTGCTTAAAGTACCCTTTTTGCTCTTTCACACCAAAGAGCGTAATCATCTGGAAGCCCAACATGCACAGCGCAACAATGACGGCGAAGATAAACCATCCCGTTTTCGCGCTGCCCGTGGCGGCGGTTAGCGCGTTTGTAACGGGAATAATGCCCACTACCACGGTAAACAGGCCGATATTGGCGCAGATACGGGCGAACGAGCCGATTTTTTCCCGCTGTTTCTGGTCGGTGGACAGCGAGGGCATCATGGACCAGTACGCGATATCGTTCAGGCCGTAAAACACATCCCACATCAGGTAACAAAGGGCGAACACCGCCGCGTAGGCCGCGCCGGTCAGCCCCATATCCAGAAACATCAGTACCATGCTGACGCCGCCCAGCAGCGCGCCAATCAGAATCCATGGCTTGAACTTGCCAAACCGTGAATGCGTATTGTCCACCACCAGACCCATGATGGGATCGTTCAGCGCATCAAAGATGCGAAGAAACAACAGCAGCACAGTCATAATCGCCAGGGTGGAATCGGGAACGTTGAGCACCTCGGTGATGTAGACCATGATGTACATGCTGACCATGGTGTAAAACATATCCCTGCCGATGGTACCGAGCCCGAAGCAGTATTGGTTTCGCCGCTCCATGTTTTGTTTCATAGGTTGCTCCCTCTCAGCCGGCTTTTTCCGTCGGCTGCGTTTTTGGCAAAGCCTCGATTACATACAGGTTGGAACCATAATCCGCCATCAGCCTTAACTGTGGATTTTGCCCGGTGCCGACGAACTGGCTGTTGAGCGGCAGCCCGCTCATCAACGCCCGCCCATTTGCCAGATAGGTTTCCACGCAGTCCTCCACACCGTAATAACGGTTGAGCAGATTCATCGCAAAACCATTGGGATTCACGTGTATGGGGAGCACGTGGTTGATCAGCGCGCCGAACCGGCTTACGCTCAACCGCTGGGGTCTGGTTGCGACGCGGTATTCGCGTTTCTCCTCCAACCCCATCGGCCTAAGCCGGTCGAAAGATTCGGCCGCATTGCCCTGCTTTTGGTATAGGCCGCTTACGCACAGCGCTTGATCCTCCGCCACACAATGCCAGTCGGTCTGGTTAGGCTTTCGCGTTTCGCCGCGCCAAAAAACGCCGTATTGCATCACGCGCCTGTACCGCTTGTAAAATGCGATTTGACGCTTCATATCCATCCACTGCACACGCGTAAGGGTTTTCAAATCCAGCTCGTACCCGAGGCAACCGAACGCCGAAACGTTGAAGCGTGTGGCAAACGGCGTATCGCGCAGCGTTTGCTGGTGAGGCGCTTCGGAAACATGCGCGCCCATTGTGGAAAGGGGATACAGGTAGCTCAGTCCCCCTTGGATTGCCAGGCGTTCCACAGGGTCGGTATCATCCGACGCCCATATCTGCGGGGAATAGCACAGCATCCCTAAGTCGAACCGATTGCCGCCGCTGGAGCAGCTTTCCAGCAGTATCTGCGGCCGCGGCACGAAAATACGCCCTAGTACTTCGTATAAACCCAGCATATAGCGGTGGTAAAACTCGCCCTGGTTTGCAACGCAGGCGGAGCATGCGTCAGTGATGTGGCGGTTATAGTCCCATTTCACGTAATCGATCGCACACGTATCCAGAATATGGGAAACATTTTCTACGATGTAATCCCGCACGGCCGGGTTGCAAAGGTCCAGCACTAACTGGTTACGGCCGAGGGCGGGCATTTTCCCGGGGGTGGCGAGGGCGTATTCGGGGTGCGCACGGTACAGGTCGCTGTCCGGGTTTACCATCTCCGGCTCAAACCATAGCCCGAACATCAGCCCAAGGCGATGGATACTGCGCGAAAATTCCGCCATTCCCCGGGGCAGCTTGCGGCGGTTGATTGTGTAATCCCCCAGCGCGGCGTGATCATCGTCGCGCTTGCCAAACCAGCCGTCGTCCAGCACGAACAGCTCCACGCCGGCTTTCTTCGCCTTGCGCGCAAGCCGCAGCAGCTTACCCCGGGTAAACTGAAAAAAATAGGCTTCCCAATCGTTTAACAGGATCGGTCGTTCTTTGTCCTTCCAATCTCCCCGTACAATATGCCGGTTCACAAACGCGTGGAAATGCTGGGACAGGCCGTTGAAGCCGGAAACGGAGCAGCTCATCACCGTCTGCGGCGTTTCGAAGCGTCCTCCCTTGGGAAGCGTCCACTCAAAACAATGCGGGTTGATACCCAGCCCCACGCGCACCAGGTCCCGATCCGTAAGCTCCGCCACGCCGTAATGGTTACCGCTGTACACCAGGTTGAACCCGTACGCAATCCCCTGCGTTTCGGACGTTTCAGGCGCGGCCAGCAAAAAGCCGGGATTGTGACGGTTGCTGCTGTCCCCCGTTACGGAGCTGTTTACGGTTATGCCATAGCTAAGCGTGCGCTCATGCCGATGCGCTTCCTTGATCCAGCAGCCGTCGAAAGTAACCATGCGAAAGTTGTCGTTTGGCATATCCAGCATGAGGCTAAGCAGCTTACGAATGGTCAGCGGGCGCTCGTTCCCGTTTTCCAGCGCGACACGGCGGGCGATCACATCCGCCTGTTCAAATACGGTATAGTAAAGCGTGAGGGTCACGTTGTTGCTTTCATCCAGGAGCGTCAGTTCGAGCGTCTGACAATCTCCGGCGTCGCCGTAGGCCGATGGCAGCGTTTCCATCGGCACACAGCCGTCTATAATCCGATGGCTTGCGTACCGAAAATCCGCCGTATAGGTACCGTCCGGCATTTTAATCTCCGCGGGCGTATCGCGGAAATCCCCTTTGCCGATGCCGCTCCATTCCAGGCACAGCGTATCCAGACAATACAAAGGGTTCGCCTCGTCGTATGTAATGGACGACCCCGCAACCGCCGTTTGCTTTAAAGCCAGCGGTTCCATGCCCTGTTCGTCCGGCAGACGGGCGCCATAATAAACGTGCTCCAGGTGCCCGTAGGGCGTTAACCTCATCCAATAACTGGTGGTTAGGGTCGTCAGCCGAAATTCCCCGTTTTGGCAGGCGATCATGCCTTCGCCTCCTCATTTGTTTGTTTTAATACAACGGCTTCCCAGGGTTCCAGCCGCCCATCGTAAATGGTTCGTCCCGTATTGGAAATGACGACTGTGCCGCCAAACGCGGCTTTAGCGGCGTGAGAAGAAAAATTAAGGATCACGCGATATCTCTCGCCATCCAGCGCGCGTTCGTAAGCCATCACGCGCCGACTCCCCAGAAGCGGTTTGAACTCCCCGTATTTCAGGGTTTCGCTTCCCGCGCGAAGCGCGATCATGCGGCGGTAATACTGCAAAACGGAATTTACGTCTTTTTCCTGCGCCTCGTAGTTGATGCGCCGGTAGTTGCCGTTGACGGGAAGCCAGGGTTCCCCGGCGCTGAAACCGGCGTTAGCCTCCGCCGTCCATTGCATAGGCGTTCGCGCGTTGTCCCGCGAGGCCTGCGCCACCCATTTCCAGCGGAGTTTCGCCGGAATATGCAGTTTTTTCATCAGCCCGTCGATGTTCCGGCTTTCCACATCGTTCAACTGGCTTATCTGCGTATAATCAAAATTGGTCATGCCGATTTCCTGACCCTGATATACAAACGGGGTGCCGCGCAGCGTAAACTCCAGTGTTGCCAGCAGCTTGGCGCTTCTTTCCCAATACTGCTTATCGTTCCCGTAATGGGACACGATTCTGGGCTGGTCGTGATTTTCCAGGTACAGCGCATTCCAGCTCAGGCCGCGCTGCCATTGCGAAAATACGTTCAGCAGGTTCTTCGCCTTGAACTTCTTAGGCACATACTTGGATACGCGGCGATCCACTTCCAGATGGTTAAAATAGAAAAGCATATCCAGTTCCCGCCGTTCGGGCTCGCACAACAGCCTTGCTTCCTCCACGCCGACCATCACGGTTTCGCCGACGGTGAAGCAGTCGTAGCAGTCCAGCACGTCGCGCCGTAGCTCGCGCAGTATCTCGTGGTTGCCCTCCTGCGATTTGTAATGCTCAATGCCTTGAATGGCAAGGCTCTTTCGGCCGTCGTCAAGCGTTGTTTTATACAGTACGTTGATTACGTCGCAGCGAAAACCGGCCGCGCCCTTCTCCAGCCAGAAGCGCATGATCCCCTTGACTTCCTTGATCACTTTGGGGTTATGGTAGTTCAGATCTGGCTGTTTACGATCAAAAAGATGCAGGTAGTATTCTCCGCTTTTCGGGTCCAACGTCCATACGGAGCCCATGAAAAAGCCCGTCCAGTTGTTGGGCAGGCCGCCATCCACCCTGGCGGGGCGCCAGATGTAATAATCGCGGTAGGGGCTGCCCGGCTCGCGGCTTTTCTGGAACCACTCGTGCTCATCCGACGTGTGGTTGATCACCAGATCCATAATTACCTTGATGTCGCGCTTTTCCGCCTCGGCAAATAAGCGTTCCATGTCGGCCATGGTGCCGAATTTCGGGTTGATCGCCCGATAATCGCTGATGTCGTATCCGTTGTCCGCGTCCGGTGAAGCATACACAGGCGACAGCCATAAAATGCCCGCGCCCAGCGCTTTGATTTGATCCAGCCGCGCGATGATCCCGGGAATATCCCCCATACCGTCCCCATTGCTGTCCTGAAAGCTGCGGGGATAAACCTGATAAACGACCCGTTCCTTCCACCATGGCTGCATGTTGCCGTCCCCTGCCTATCCGTTGCTGTGATATCGCTGATCCTGAACATACTCCTTATAGATACGCTCGTCCACGCCGCCCGCGGCAATCACGTCCCGGAAGAAATAGCCGCTTTTTTTCACCGTGCGCTCTTGCGTATCATAATCCACCTTTACCAGCCCGAAGCGCGCGCTTTCCCCCTCCGCCCACTCAAAATTATCGGTAAAGCACCAGTGATAATACCGCTGCACGGGCAGCCCGCTTTCGCAAAGCGCCTTAAGGTGCTCGCAGATGTAGCGGCAGCGGAACGCGTCGTCATTATCGCAGGTGCCGTTTTCGGTAATATAAATGGGCAGAGGGTTAATATCGTACAGCTTACGCGAGCACGTAACGATTCCCTGCGGGTAGATTTCCCAGCCCAGGTCGTTCACCGGCGCGCCGTGTTTAACGCCATCCTGAAAGCCTGTGACCGTGGTGCGGGTGTAATAGTTGACGCCCGAAAAATCGCAATATGTCCCGCGAGGTTCTCCACCAAGGTTGCGAAGTGGAAAGGCAAACTCGCCCGTGCACATGGCGCGGGACAGGCTACCCTGAAAAAACAGCTCCATGGTTTTTGCCATTGTTTGCTGATAGAGGCTAAACTTT